>NZ_JBHLWL010000017.1:72899-210919 GCF_042432965.1 Paracerasibacillus soli
ACCGAGGCCCATCAGCCGCCCGCGGAAAGCGCAGTGTTTTCCCGTAGCGATGTTAGCGAGCTAATTAAGTTTAAAGGCAAGTTTTCACTACTGAACAGTTTGGGGCTGCTATGATGCTATGAACTTTGCAATTTTATTTTCCTTTAAAATGAGGCTGTCTTTTTTCTATAAATGCTTGCATTCCTTCTTGGTGATCTTCTGTTTGGCCTGCTATGCGTTGGGCTTGCGCTTCATGTTCTAGCACTATATCCATAGGTAAATGCATGCCGTCATGCATATAGCGCTTCGTTAATGAAAATGCCTTCGTCGGAACACGCGCTAATTGTGTTGCAAATTTCTTTACTTCCTGCTCCCAATCTTCCTTTGTCACTACTTTTGTTGCCAAACCTAATGCCAAGGCCTCTTCCGCACTTATCGTTTCTCCTAAAGTGGCAATTTCCAATGCCTTCGCGTAACCTACTAGACGGGGTAAAAAGTAAATGAAGCCTGAATCTGGAATTAAACCGATGTTCATAAAGGCACTTACAAATTTTGCTCCTCGTTGTACAATACGAAAATCTGCAGCTAATGCAAGACTCATCCCAGCCCCTGCTGCAACGCCATTTACTGCAGCTATAATTGGCTTATGCACGTGTCGCATTGCGCGCACCATCGGATGGTAACGAGTTCGTAAAAACTCTCCATGGTCTGTCTGGTCATCTACCCCTCCTAAATCTTCACCAGCACAAAATGCTTTACCACTTCCAGTTATCACAATGGCGCGAATCATTTCATCTCTATCTAAGGCTTGTAGCATAGCGATTATTTCCTTATTCATCGTTGGGGTAAAAGCATGATATTGTTTCGCTCTATTAAGAACAATGGTTGCAATTCCTTCATCCTCTACTAATTTAATTGTTTCATAAGCCATGTTTCTATCCCCCTTTAAACGATGGAGTCCGTTTTTCAAGAAATGCCCGCATTCCCTCTTTTTGATCCGCTGAATCAAAAGCGAGATAAAAGTTTTTTCGCTCTAACTTCATCCCATCTTGTAATGATAAGTCCTCTGCTGCAATCACTGCTTCCTTTATAAGCCGTACAGCAATTGGTGCTTGCTTCGCTATCTTTTTCGCTAGTTTGATTGTTTCTTCTACGACTAGTTCAGGGGCAACGATACGATTTACAATTCCAAACGTATGCGCCTCTTTCACACTCATAAATTCTCCAAGCCAAATCCACTCCAATGCTTTCCGCGTTCCCATCGCTCTTGTTAAAAGCTGTGTACCACCGGCTCCTGGTAATACGCCTAATTTAATTTCTGGAAATCCAAACTGTGCTTGTTCCGAAGCAATAATTAAATCGCAATGAAGTGCTAATTCAAAACCACCACCTAATGCAAATCCTTCTACTGCGGCGATAATCGGCTTTTTTATTCTTAGCAATCTATCCCAATCGCGAAACGGATCTTGTAATTCAAAGGATAGAGCTGTTTCATGGAGCATTTCTTCAATATCTGCTCCAGCAGCAAATGCCTTTTCATTTCCTTTCAGTACAATAACTCGCACATTCTTATCCTGATCAAATGCTTCCATTTGCTCGACAACTTCCAGTACCATACTGCGATTTAAAGCATTTGCCACATGGGGACGAAACAACTGAATGATCCCAATATCATCTTCCACAGATGTCCGTATACATGATTTATTCATCTACAGACTCACCAATCATCAACGTTACAAGATCACCCGCAAATTGCATCACATCTTTTCCGGATGCCTTACCTTCATCTGTTTTCATTGCTGTTTGTAGTGCATCTAAATCGTCATAAATCATTTCACACAACAAGTAATAATCACTTTTTCCCATTGGTGAACCGATTATTTTCGTTACCTTCATATCTCGTAATCCTGGAATCTTTTGCGTTAATGGTGCATGCACATTAAAATAATGCGCATCAAACTTCTCCTTGTCTGCTGGTTGTTTATACAATGCAATTACTTTTGCCATGATATATGCCTCCCTAATATATTTTTTTATTACACTAGCTATGAAAGTTTGAATCTAACAAATAACTCTCCTTTACACTTGTGCTACAACAGGCTTCATCGCCTCGAATGGATTACGGCAGTTCATACAATATAAAATACTGCGACATGCGGTAGGTCCAAATACATTTTCCATTGATGTATAATCCGAATTACAAAATGGACAATAAACGGTCCACGCTTCCCCCGGCTTAAATTGATCTGGTGGTGGTGCAATGCCATGCTTTTTTAATCGTTCTTTTCCAACATCCGTAATCGCTTTTGTCGACCATGGATATTGAAAAGAGAATACAACATCACACTTTTCCACCCAATGAAGCTGCTCAACAGCTCGTTTTACGTCACGTTCAATAAAGTCTAATGCAGGACAGCCTGCAAATGTCGGGACCATTGTAATCTTAATCTGATATTTTTCTATTTCAATGTCATGAACCATCCCTAGGTCAAATACGCTTACCGACGGAAGTTCTGGGTCATCTACTTGTTTTAACACAGCAATTACTTCCTCCATATGATCTGACACCTTTATCCCTCCAATAACGACTTACCAAACAGCTAGTTGGTCACTTACATAAACTTCTGTCAAGACAGAAATTGCATCTACTAAGTCTGCCGTATATTCCATTTGCCTCCCATTTCCAAGACGGCTTTTTGGCATACCTGAAGGAACCGTTCCTAATGTAGCTTCAACTCGTTTTAGCCATTGCTCACTTATAGATTGAGCCCCTGTAATTAATTGGTGTTTCACCATGTCTTCATGACATACACCTAATTCCAGACAGTCTCCAAACTCTTGCCATGCTTCAACAATCCGCTCCCTAATACGTGTTTTTGCCTCTTTTGTTGAATGGATTAATTGTGTAATCCATAATTCCCAATGGGCGAGATGATACGTCTGTTCCATTAATATTTTTTGTGCTACCAACTTTAACGGTTCATAAGAGCTTGTTGAAACCGCTTCCAATTTTACCTTTTTAAATACTTCATAAAAATAATGACGCACGACTGTGAGCGCCCAATCAAATTGTGGATTTTCCAAGTATGTACCAGTACCATTTTTCTTTTCTAAATAGATGGCATTTCTACGTTCCTTTGCTTGTCTTTCATGTGCCAGCTTATCCGCCTCTCCCTCACCAAGTTCTTCAAGTAGCTGGTAATACATAAAAGCATGCCCCATTGTGTTTTGTGTAATGGATGAAAAAGCAACATCCTCCTCGATATGTGGTGCAAGGCCAAGCCATTCTGAACCACGATAGGCAACAATAAAATCATCGTCTGCTAATTGATATAATAATTCCGTTAGTGCTTTTATATAAGTTCGATCTTGTTTTGCCTCCGCCGCTGTTTTTACAATCATTGCTTTTTCACCTCTTTCCAAGAGAAGATTTCCTTTTCATCTAGCATGCCTAATTGTTTATCATTCCACTTTTTCCGTAAATAGCCATAGCCCCGTGTTGTACGATAGTCTTTATTCTTTAACCGTTTCGTCCAATTTTCTCTTTCCTCACTCGTCATCTTTCGTATAGCATCACGCTTTACAACCCACACATCGATAACTTCTTCCCGGCGCATAAAGTTTTCTTGCGCCATCATCAATGCCATCTCCTCATTTGGAGCCAATAGACTAAATTGATACTGCATAGGTGCTTTATGCCCTCGTTTACTAAACACTTCATAAACATTGTAAAAACTTTCCTTTTCACCCATGGCTATTCACCCACCTCTCTTAAGCAAGGGCTTCGCGTACCCAACTATTTTTATCGTATGCTATTTTACGTAATGCTAGCCTTTCTTTTGAACATGGTCCTTCATTTTTAATAATTTTTCTAAACTGACTCCAATCAGGTTGTTTGTATTTCCACTGGTGCGCTTCTTTGTCATAATAGACGGTTTCATCTGGTACTTTTAATCCAAGCGCAAACACGCGTGGTAAATATTTATCTAAAAATGCCTGTCTTAATTCCTCATTATTATTTTTACGAATTCGGTATTTAATCATAATATCTTGTTTTGATGAACCGGTTGTTTCAGCGGATGCTGGGCCAAAGAACATGAGTAAAGGTTCCCACCATCTGTTAAGGGAGTCTTGAAGATTTGCACGTTGTTGTTCCGTTCCTTCTGCTAATGCCATAATAATCGCTTCACCATGCTGTGCATGAAATACTTCCTCCGCACAAATTCGTTGTAAAGCTCTTTGATACGGACCGTAAGAAGCATCTAGCATATTCGTTTGCGTAATAATCGCTGCACCATCGACAAGCCAAGCAATCATACCTGCATCTGCCCATGTTTTCGTTGGCATATGAAACACATTATGAAACTTTAATTTCCCGGAAAGTAAATCTTGAATTAAATCATCACGTGTTTTGTTATACGGCGTTAGTAAATCTTCTGCTACACGTAATAATAATTGACCGTGCCCCATTTCGTCTTGCACCTTTGCCATAATCCCCAATTTCCGCTTTAAGGACGGAGCTTTCGGTACCCACTCTTTTTCAGGCAACGCCCCCATGATTTCACTCATACCATGCATTGAGATTAACTTTATTAACGCTTCACGATAATCATTAGGCATCCAATCATCAGCTTCAATCTTTTCACCCGCTTCAATTTTTCTCATGAATTGTTCATATTTTTCTGTATCTATTTGTTGTCGATCATTGGATACTGAATCTCCACCCTCCACATAATGATACATACACCATAACCCCCATCACGTTATATTAACGTCATTTTATCAAACCGTCATACTTTAATCAAGCGTATTTTTATAAAATTTAGAATAAAAAGTGGAATAGAAAGCTTCTAACTACTGATACGAAGATTGTTGTAGTTATTTCCTTATATAACACCTTTACTACGTTCGTATTATTTTTATTACAAAAGCATGAAATATTATCGTAATTCATGCTAAAATATAGAGTGGATAACAATTGAGCTTTGAGCATATAGGAGCTTCAACAAATATGGAAAGGACAGAAACATGGAGAAACAGTTTAATACACGATCAATGATTTTCACACTATACGGTGACTACATTCGGCATTATGACCATGTGATTTGGATAGGAAGTTTAATTCGCTTACTAGAAGAATTTGGGCACAATGAACAAGCAGTTCGTGCAGCCATATCGCGAATGAATAAACAAGGTTGGGTACAAGCCGAAAAACGTGGCAATAAAAGCTATTACTATCTTACAGAACGTGGTAAGGCCCGAATGGAAGAAGCATCCAAACGTATATATAAAACGGAAGCACCGAGATGGGATCAGAATTGGTATATGCTCGTTTATACAATCCCAGAGGAAAAGCGCCATGTCCGTGATGAATTACGTCAAGAACTTGTTTGGAGTGGCTTTGGATTACTAGCAAATAGTTGTTGGATTACACCAAACCCTATGGAGGAGGAAGTAGCGAGATTAATAGAAAAATATGATATAAAGGAATATGTTTCTTTTTTTAAAGCTACATACATAGGGATGCAAGATCAAACAGCACTCGTACAAAAATGTTGGGATTTAAGCGAAGTGAATCATCGTTATGATTTATTTATTAAAGAGTATAGTGAAAAATATATACTTGCGAAGCGTAAATTAGAAAAAGGGGAACTATCAGATGGAAGTTGCTTTGTAGAAAGCGCTTGGCTCGTGCATCAATATCGAAAGTTTCTATTTATTGATCCGAACTTACCTGAACCATTATTGCCGCAGGATTGGCTTGGTGATGCAGCCGCTTCACTATTTACTGATTATTATCAAATGCTTCAAAAACCAGCTACGCGATTTTTTGAAACTGTTTTTGCACTTGGAGAACATGATTAAATGTTTTGTATGCAAAACTTCAATGAGTAGGGGACTCGTATGTTCCCTACTCATTGTTAATTGCACGAATGATACTTTTACTACTTGGTACATCTCCCGTTACATGCTTCAATCCCTCGAATTTCTGAAAAGGAATATACAGTCGATTAACAAATAATAAAAAGACTCGGACATGCATCACGATGCATCCGAATCATTCGCTCTATTAGCTATCATGATTTAACCTTTTCTTCTAAGTTACTTCTATCTTTGTCTTTTCTATCGATTTCGAACATAGGGAATTGGTGGTCTTTTTTCAAGTTTAAAGAGATGGTATCGGCAGCATTATTTCAGCGGATTTTTTGAAATATCTCTCGGCTTTTATATGCTTGGCCTTTTTCTACATATGTTTCAATCGTTTCATTTATCATATGATAGTCCTTTTCAGTTAATTCTCTTACCACTTTACCTGGTGAGCCAACTACTAATGATCGCGGCGGTATTTTTTTCCCTGGTGGAATAAGACTGTTTGCACCGATGATTGTATATTCGCCAATATCCGCCCCATCCAATACAGTTGCCCCCATCCCTACAAGTACACCTTTACGTAGTGTGCAACCGTGAATAATTGCCTGATGACCGATTGACACTTCATCTTCCAAAGTTAAAGGAAACTGCTCATAAAGATGGCATATTGTGTTTTCTTGTATATTACATCTCTCTCCAATGCGTATCGGACCTTCATCGCCGCGGATTAAAACATGAAACCACACACTTGAATACGCACCAATTTCTACATCACCTATAATTTTTGCACCATCCGCAATAAATACTGTTTCATCGATATGTGGGATATGTTCCTTATACCGATATATCATGATCATTCTCTCCTTTTAACTCTCTTTTGGTTGCATAATGAGGACAGAGGAAACAGCTGATGCGACTTTCTTTTCAGCTTGTGTTATATCCGCGACTACGTAGGCTAATGTTCGACCAAGCCTCTCCACTTTTGCCATTACCGTGATTTCTCCTTTGAAAGCCGGGCGATGAAATGTCGTATGTAAATCAATCGTTGCAAATCCTTGGTCTTCCGTTAGCATGGAGGTAATCGCATACGCCATCATAATATCCGCAGCAGAAGAAAGAAATCCACCCATCACGACACCGAGTCCATTGATAAACTTTTCGTCAATTTGCCAAACACCATAGGCGACGCCACTGTCTGCACTTTCCACAGTAATTTGCATCGTTTCATCACATGGTGGCGGTACCATCTTCCCCTTCGCCACCGCTTGTAAGTCCTTCACCGAATATTTTTCTACCAATCATTCACCAACTCCCCTTTAGTTATCCATATAACAAAATATAAACATGCGTTTTTATTCCGTCACCTCAATACTAGTTACTTTAATATTTTTTGTCAATTTGAAATATTGCACCTCATACACAATATAATCAAAATATCCGTGTTAAAATGTATGACTAAGTAGATTTTATCTGAATTTCCTCTCTTCGTTGGTCATACCAATTTTGAAAATCTTCTGCATGATGAATCGTAATATCTTCAAGGGTTTCAGCATGATACGGCTTCGTACGATTATATGTCGTAATCGTCGAAAGTCCAAATTTCCGTTGTAGCAGGGATTGTTCCATATTTATTTCGATAACTCGTTTTCGGTTTGTCACAAAAACGGTCGACCATAGGCCACCTGTTTTCATTTGAATAAATTGTTGTTGAAAAACAAAACGCGTATTTCGGTAGTTAAAGAATCGCGACAGATACGTTGCAATGAATAAAATTGGCGATACAAACCACCATTCAGGTTTCAACCAGATGATGAGTCCTGTCGCAATAAGCCAACTCCAAGGCAAACGTAACATACGAACAATAAGTGCCTGTTTCGTCAGCTTTTGCAAATCTGAAGTAAACTGAAACTCTGGCAACAATTCTTCCAATAAAGTTTGTGCACGTTTACTTGGTAAATATGGATAAAGTGAATTCACCGCTTCCTCATCATCATCTCTACTAGCGCTCACTAAAATTACTTCCGACAGTCCTAGTAGTTTCTTTAATGGGTTTTGTGTAATCTTCACCGCCTGGACATTTTCTTTGCGGATGGTAAATGCACGTTCACTTAAGACACCACTTTCAATATAAATATGTGCCTCATCTGAGGAGATCTCATACTTTCCGTATTTTAAGTATGTTCGAACAACACCAAAGGTTATCGCGATCAAAACTAAAAGAAAAATGGTGATTGTGATGGAAATCCACGAACTTGTTAAATATGCAAAAACTCCTTCCGCCTGTTCTTCAATGTCCACAACATCCTCCATATTTTTGAATAAAGTAACAAGGATGGGAATAAAAGCGAGAAAGCTAAAGGATAAGAAAGAAGCCTTTATTACATCCTTTCGTGTCGGATTGAAATGAACGATCCGCTCTTCACCTTGCTCCGCTTGCACCGATTCATCATCTTTTTGTGCAAAATCTGGAATGTCTGTCGTTTTGGCCACTTTAAAATCATGTAATTGTTGTTCAATTCGCTTTGCTTCATCACGCTTAATTCCAACTAACTTCACAGAAGCACGATCATCTGTTGCACTTGTTTCCAATAATAATATCGTCAACTGGAAAGGCTGAAAGTAAAACGGCGTTTGCCAGCGAATATTTTGTACACGCTCTAACGGTATGCGACTATATTTTTTACGAAATAAGCCTCGTGAAACATCAATGGATTGGTTTGTTAACACGTATGTCGTCTTCCACCACTCAACGATAATCGCAATTAATCTACTAATTAGAAATACACAAAAGATAATCCGTGCTATTTTAATAAACATGGATACGTCATTAAAATGAAGTACAAATAAATATAAAAAAACAAAAATGCTATTTTTCAACGTTGTTAAAAATAGGAAAGCAATTTTCATTGGATGCATTCTTTTCGGTTCCAAAATATTCACTCCACTTCTTTCAGTTTGGCAAGGTGGGCTATTTTCTCTCGCAGTTGTAATGCTTCCTCATCTGGGAGTGCCGGAATCGTGTGTGAAGATGTCATCGTTCCTATATGAATTGCATGTAGCTTATATTTTCTAAGTATTGGTCCTTGTTCTGCTTCCACATATTGTACTTTTGTCATTGGAATAACCGTATAACTCTTATGGAATATCCCTTGTTTGATTTTTACAAACTCCTCTGATATTCCGTAACGCCAATATTTCTGTTTGAGCTTCGGTTCTATCGTTACTTCCCAACACGCATATACAATATCAATGCCTAGTAAAACCCATAAAACGGTAGGTATCCACGCGTACCAGTGGAAGTTATAACTAGCCCATATTAGTGCACCACCAATGATTAGCACAATCACTTGTGAAATTACACTGGAAATTCGCCAAACGGCAATGGCCTCTTTGGCAATCCTATGATTTGGTTCGTTTATTTGAAGCATATTTACTCTCCTCACTCTCAATCATATTACGGATAAGGATGGATGAAAGTTTCACACCATACCCTTCCATTTATCTATCTTATATGTGTGACTCCGACTTTAGTAGTATGCAGAGTAAATCAAAAGCCAGATAAAATCCACCTTCAAATTCAATCTCTGAGCCGACGACGAAGCTTATAAAAAAATATATGATGATATTAACAAACATAAAAGGAGTGCTTTACCGATGAACTTATATCATTATGATATGATGCATAGTATCATTCAGGCGAAATTAAGAGAATTAGAGGAATTCCTGGAAGAACCACAAGTTAAAAAAGCAAATCGATCACTTTAATCCTACTCATTTATCCTACTCATTCATTGTTGAACGTCTACTATATATGGTAAACTTTTGTATATTACGCTTTTATTTATCATATAGTGTGATGTAATAGGGAGGGTACGGATTATGACATGGGAATTGTTCATATCGCCAGAACACTTAATAAAACTAGGAATTTCAATTGGAATCTTACTTGTCTTTCTATTCTTTAGAAAGATATTTGCAAAATATATTTTTTCCATCCTATTAAAAGTTAGTAAAAAGTCTAAGGGAAATCTATTTTCTACAATCTACCACGCTTTTAATAAACCTATACAATGGATTGTCGTGATCATTGGTTTATATGTTGCTGTATATTACTACCCATATTTAAAACATGAAAGTATTATGTTTATTCGTTTTATTCGGATAGCGATTATACTTTGTATTACATGGGGGCTATTAAACATGGCTGCCACAACTTCTACTTTATTTAATAAAATTAATGAAAAGACAAATTTTAAAATTGACGAAATCCTCATCCCCTTTTTATCAAGAGCTTTGCAAATTGTAATTATCGCAATTGGATTAACTATCATTTTAAAAGAACTAGATTATCCAATTGACGGACTTATCGCCGGACTTGGTCTTGGTGGTCTTGCCTTTTCATTAGCTGCTAAAGATGCACTCGCTAATTTATTTGGCGGGGTCATTATCATAACAGAAAGACCTTTTACAATCGGGGATTGGATTTTAACACCTAGTGTTGAAGGAACCGTTGAAGATATTACCTTCCGTAGTACAAAAATCCGGACATTCGCCCAAGCGCTTGTTACTGTCCCAAATGCAACATTAGCAAATGAATCGATTACAAACTGGAGTAAGATGGGAAAAAGACGCATTACGTTCACCATTACGATTGCGTATGATACCCCCTCCCAAAAGATAAAAAAAGTCGTGAACGAAATCGACCAATTGCTTAAAAACCATCCAGAGGTACATCCGGAAACAATATTTGTAACATGTGATGACTTCAGCGCAAATGGATTAGATTTATATTTATACTTCTTTACGAATACGACCGATTGGGGTGCGTATTTAAAGGTGAAAGAAGAAATAAATTTAAAAATACTAGATATTTTAGATGCAGAAAATGTTGTGATTGCCCTGCCAAGTAGAAAATTGTATGTCGAATCGGAACAGGAATCACCATCACCAATTAATGAAACAAAACAAAGAGCACAAGATTCCTAAAATGGGGGTTAGACTTGAAAGGGTCTGACCCCTTTTATTATTCATTTTTAGTATTGCAATGTAAACGTTGTCATGTTACGATATGAATTAAATTTATAATCGTTTGAATTTTCAAAGGGGGATAGCAAATGAACAAAGTAAAAAACAGATGGCTTATTGCCTTGTCTGCCGTAGGTATTCATATTTCAATTGGATCTGCCTATGCTTGGAGTGTGTTTACAAATCCTTTAGCTAATCAATATGGATGGGATACAACTGAAATCTCCATTGCTTTTAGTATCGCTATTTTCTTCTTAGGAACGTCCGCCGCATTTATGGGGAGATTCGTCGAAAAGAACGGACCTCGAAAGTCCGGAATGCTTGCAGCTTTATTTTTCGGTGTCGGGGTCGCTGGTTCGGGACTAGCTACGTCAATCGAATCGCTCTATTTATTATATTTATCTTATGGGGTTATCGGTGGAATTGGTTTAGGCATTGGTTATATCGCGCCTGTTTCTACATTAGTAAAGTGGTTTCCAGATCGTCGTGGTCTAGCTACTGGACTCGCAATTATGGGATTTGGCTTTGCTGCTCTCATTAGTGGACCAGCCGCAGAATCATTACTCAGTTCAGTCGGTATATCGAATACATTCTTTATTCTGGGTGCCATATACTTTATCGTGATGATGCTGTCATCTCAATATTTATCACCACCTCCTGAAGGTTGGGCACCAAAGGGATTCATCGAAGACGGGCAAGCTAATAAGACAAAAATTAAACCAGACCTTTCACAACTGACAGCAAATGAAGCAGTTAAAACGCGTCGCTTTTGGATGTTATGGTTGATGCTCTTCATTAATATAACATGTGGAATTGCAATTTTGTCAGTTGCCTCCCCTATGGCACAAGAAATAACCGGAATGACAGCTGTTGCTGCCGCCGCAATGGTTGGAGTCATGGGATTATTTAATGGTGGAGGAAGAATTATGTGGGCCTCTTTCTCTGATTATATTGGCCGTCCAAATGTGTATACTGCATTTTTCATCATTCAAGTTATTGCTTTTGTCATGATTCCATTTACTACGAATCCAATCATTTTCCAAGTTCTTATCTTTGCAATCATGACATGTTACGGTGGTGGATTTGCATCGGTCCCGGCATACATAGGAGATTTATTTGGTACAAAACAACTTGGTGCCATTCACGGGTATATTTTAACTGCATGGGCAATGGCCGGATTGGCAGGTCCTATCTTATTATCCATTATCTATGATTCATCTAATAGTTATAATTTAACAATGTTTATATTTGGAGCCATGTTTGCTATCGCACTTTTCGTATCCCTATATATTCGAGTTGATATGAAACGATTAAGGGAGAACCAAGCAACAGAGACGGAAAAGAGTACATTACATCCTGTAAAAGTAACAAATTAGTTTCCATTCACACATAAGACTATTCCGTTTCATTTCAATTATCCGGTTTGTATGCTAGAATCTAGGCGAACGCCGTACCAGTAGAGGCGGCGTTTTCTCTTGTATGGCAATCCCTGCTGAATTAGTTTGGTAAAAGAAACATTTTCTCTTTTTTAATCAATACATATAATACGAGGAGGAGATATATTTGGGTAAAACGAAACATACCGGACCTATTAAACTATCAAAAAAGCCCGATCCAAGTTTATGGGTAAGCAAGGTACCGTTCGGTTTGGGGAAAATAAAGCCCCATCATGTCCGGGATACACTTAAAGTTGTCTGGGAAAACAAAGATAACTTACCTTATGCAACACGAATTTTAACACAAGGTGTTTGTGATGGTTGTGCACTAGGTGTTGCGGGATTAAAGGACCAAACATTAACTGGTCCACATTTATGTACAACGCGATTAAATGTCCTACGTCTTAATACAATCGGTGCAATGAAACAAGATATGCTACACGCGGACATTGATGACCTGCGAAAACTATCTAGTACAGAGCTACGGAAATTAGGCAGAATCCCATATCCATTAATCCGGAAACCGGGTGATCGTAGTTTCTCACGGATATCCTGGGATGACGCGCTAAATAAAATTGCTAAGAAAATTCGTGCTATCGATCCAAAACAGTTAGCATTTTACTTAACATCACGCGGGATAACGAACGAAGTATACTATACCGCTGCAAAGATTTCCCGCTTTTTAGGTACAAATAACATCGATAATGCATCACGAATTTGTCACTCACCATCAAAAACCGCTTTAAATCGATCACTTGGAATCGGTGCCTCTAGTTGTAATTATAAAGACTGGATTGGAACGGACGTCTTATTATTTTGGGGCTCGGTAGCAGCTAACAACCAACCAGTTTCAACAAAATATATGTATGCAGCAAAACGAAAAGGTACAAAAATTATTATCATTAATCCATACTACGAACCATCCATGGATAAATATTGGATTCCCTCTGTCGCGGAGTCTGCGCTTTTCGGCACAAAAATTGCGGATGATGTATATCAAGTAAACATCGGCGGCGACATTGCCTTTATGCACGGTATTATGAAACATTGGTTTGAAATGGAAGATAATATAGCTGGTTCTGCCATTGATCACACATTTGTCCAAAAACATGTCAATGGGTATGAAAATTTAAAGAAAAAGGTAACCGCTTACAAATGGGAACAGCTTGAAAAATCATCAGGATTGACGAGGGAAAGAATGGCCGAACTCGCTACATTACTCGCAAACTCAAAGTCTGCAGTTTTTGTTTGGTCAATGGGCTTAACGATGCACCGCTTTGCTACAGATAATGTATCTCAAGTTGCAAACCTCGCATTATTACGCGGTTTTATCGGTAAAGAACATTGTGGTGTCATGCCAATAAGAGGACATTCTGGAGTACAAGGTTCCGGAGAAATGGGAGCAGATCCATTCGTCTTACCTGGAGGGAATATGGATGCACCGAATAGAGAACGAGTCGAAAAAGTATGGAACTTCGATATCCCTGAATGGCAAGGTGATATCGTAGGAGTATCTCTAGAAAACACCCAATTGCCCGAAGATCATGAACGAAAACTCAAACTCTATTATATGTCTGGTGGTAACTTTCTAGAAACAATGCCAGATCCTGAGTTCGTGGAAAAATGTTTAGCTAGCGTTGACATTCGCGTTCACCAAGATATTATCTTCAATACGTCTACTCTTGTTGATGCAAAAGAGGCCGTCATTGTATTACCCGCCATGACAAGGTATGAGCAACCTGGTGGTGGTACATCTACTTCTACTGAAAGAATGGTCTATTTTTCGCCCGAAATCAAAGGGCCACGAATCGAGGAGGCAAGAAGTGAATGGGAAATATATGTTGATCTAGCAAAACGTGTAAAGCCAGAAGCAGCCGAGCTTATTGACTTTAAAGAAGCCGCTGAAATACGTGCAGAAATTGCTGAAGCAGCACCAAATTATGATGGCATACAACATTTAAAGGAAAAAGGTGACGTCTTCCAATGGGGAGGAGCTTGGCTCTGTGAAGATGGCGTTTGCCCAACCCCTGATGGAAAAGGGAACCTCATAACAGTAGAAATTCCTGAATTAAGAAAGCCAGAAGGGCATTTTTACGTCACAACAAGACGCGGTAAACAGTTTAACTCTATGATTTATGGAGAAAAGGATCCATTTAACGATGCGGATCGTTATGATGTATTAATGAATGAAAAGGATGGAGAAAAACACCAAATTGCAGAAGGGGAAGCAATTGTCGTCTATAACAAGTATGGTACGTTTAACGGACGGGCAAAATTTGTACCAATTAGAGAAGGTAATATTGAAGTACACTGGCCAGAAGGTAATGTTCTCATTGAAAAAGGAGTTTATGAGGAATTTGCGGGTATTCCCGAATATCAAGCAGCCGCCATTGTTGAACGGGCAGAAACATATTACGCTCAAAAAGATACAAAATATGTAGAAAAAAGAGTTGAGGAATTAGAAATGGAACCAAGTTAATCATCATGTGGAGCTTTAATGAAAGGAGTTTCCACGTTTCATCTACTCATGATTAAATGCGTGCATTAACTTGTTGATAATAAAGACACATACCATTGCCAAGTTTAAAGAGACTGGGACATCAAGGGCTGAGCATTACTATAACGAATAAAAACTTCAGCACCCCATTCTACATGTACTAATGGCGAGGTCTGATACTGTGTTTGTCCCAGTCTCGGCAAGATTTTTTTGCAACACACACTTTATTCCGCTTGCATATTCTATAACACATCATATATGAAAGGTTGGTGATAAGCATGAATGAAACAGTCCGCTATGATTGGCAAATCGTGCGCTATCAAGATAATCATTATGCAGTCGTCGATGAATCCATTGCAACTGAATATCCACTGACCATTTTCGTAAATGGAGAAGAGTTTGCGACAATGGTTTGTTCCCCAACTGAAATGAATGATCTCGTCTTTGGCTTTCTTGCATCAGAAGGAATTATTCGAAAACGTGATGACGTGATGGCACTTACGGTAGATGAAGAACGTGGATTTGCGTATGTTGAACTACATGTTCCTTTAAACATGGAACATCACGATCATTCTAAACGAGTCATCGGCTCATGCTGTGGAAAAAGTAGACAATTTTACTTTAAAAGTGATGTCCGTACTGCAAAAACAGTAACAAGTCATCAAATGATATCACCTAGACAGTGTTATCATTTGATGGAAGAAATGCAAAACCAATCTGAGTACTTCCAGCAAACAGGTGGCGTTCATAACGCTGCATTATGTACTGTTGATTGCGTTTTAGAAGTTCGAACAGATATCGGGCGTCATAATGCGCTGGATAAGTTATATGGGCATGTTCTACAAAATAATGTCCATTTAAAAGATAAAGTAATTGTTTTTAGTGGACGCGTATCTTCCGAGGTATTATTAAAAATATCAAAGATTGGAATAGGCATTATCATTTCGAAATCCGCACCAACTGATTTGGCATTAGAACTTGCAAATGACCTCGGTGTTACAGTGATTGGCTTTGTCCGCGGAAAGAAAATGAATGTATATACAAACCCTCAGCGCATTCAGGAATTACCATCCCATGCAGATATCACCTAGCAGACGGATAAGGCTAAAGTAGTTACTTTAGCCGTGTAGTTTGTTCATTTCCTCCGCTTGCTTGCAGAGACCATTTTTGTAAATCAAAAGAAACACTTCCCTTATTCGCAAAAACAATCTCCTTATTTTCTGGGTCAGGGAAGAATCTAGCGGTAAAAACTTCCTCCCCATCGTTTACGAATATTTCTATCGAGGATACATCTAAGAAAATTTGTAATTTCCTTAAATTGTCTATCGCACATACCCTTTCTTCCCATTTTTGGTTATCAAATGTTCTCCGTCGCAAAGTTAAATGATGCTGTTCTTTCCGATAGACTATTTCAACATGATTACGACATGTAATTGAAAATTCCTCTACTTCATGAGTTTCCATATTGTCTATGACTAATTCGAGTGCCGCTCCAGATATACCCGCAAAAGTTTTTGTTTCATGATTGATGGTAATACCAGCGTATGCTACTTCATGTCCCCTTAGTTTTTTTAATTCTTGAACAGGCTGCTGATAAATTTTATTACCCCGCAATTGTATTTCTCGCGGAATTGTTAGCGCATGAACCCAACCGTTTTTTATAGTTGGCTGTAGTTGTTCTTGTTCATCTGTAATCCCCATCCAGGCAACTAGTATGCGGCGACCTTGATTATCTTCTGTCGTTTGCGGGGCATAAAAGTCAAACCCACGATCAAGTTCCGCAAATGCTCCGTGTTCAAATTGAAGTTGTTCATAGTCTAAGTTTCCGAGTACATAACCTGACTGAAACACATTTTGATAATACGTCCCTTTTGGTTCGATTCCTTGTGGTGAAAAAATAAGAACTTCCTCTCCATTTATAGAGAACAAATCCGGGCATTCCCACATATATCCGAATTCCCCAAGCCCATTACGCATAGAACCAACTAGGATCTTTTCATATTTCCAGTTATATAAATCAGCAGAGGAATACATCACAACGCAGCCCTGTTCTTGCTTATCTTGTGCGCCAATTACCATATACCATGTATTACCACGCTTCCACACCTTCGGATCGCGAAAATGTGCAGTAAATCCCTCAGGTAAGTCAATCACTGGTCCCTTCTTTTCAAAATGGATACCGTCCTCTGATACAGCTAAACATTGATACGTTTCACGCTTAGTACCTTTTTTTACATTTCCAGTATAAAAGAGATACAACTTCCCCAGATGTTCTACTGCACTACCTGAATAACATCCATTCCGTTCATAATCTTCCGCCGGTGCCAACGCAATAGGTTGCTCCTTCCATGCCACAAAATCAGCGGATACATAATGCCCCCAAAATTTAGCACCGTGTGTTGTTTCAAATGGATTCCATTGATAAAAAATGTGGAATTCACCATGAAATTGTACGAATCCATTTGGATCATTTAATAGGCCTACAGGTGGCATGAGATGATAATGTAAACGATATGGGTCTCGTTGCACTTGATTACGCATCTTCTCTATACGTTGTTGTACAGATGCGATTAGTTGTCGCTCCCGTTCGTTCATCCAGCATAACTCCTTTACATGTTGAATTAATTAAGTAGATAAATATTGTTTGAGCGCTGATTTATTTGGCAATGCTGTCATTGCTCCTTTTGATGTCGTAGCCAATCCACCGGATACACTTGCAAATTCAGTCATTTTCTTTATTTCACTTATCATGATTTGCTGTAAAGGTTTTGAAAATGTATCTAATTGATGAAGTATTGCTGACATAAATGCATCTCCAGCACCTGTTGTATCAACTACTTCCACTTCTAATGCAGGTACATGAACAACCTCACCCTGAAAATAAACTATACTGCCATCGCTTCCTAGCGTCACAAAGATAAGCGGAATCTGATATTGCTCTGCTAATTTTTGTAATGATGATTTACACATGCTTCCCATTAAAAACATTAATTCATCTTCTGCAAGTTTAAGCACATCAACCGCCTCTAAAACTGATTGTATCGTCTCTTTTGCTGCGCGTTCATTTTCCCATAAAGCTAGTCGTAAATTGGGATCATAGGAAATAAGCATCTCATTTGTCTTCGCATAATGAATGGCCTGCAAAGTTGCTTGTTTGGCATCAGCATGAATCAATGAAATGGAACCAAAGTGGAATATGTTTCTTGTCTGAAAGAGTTCTTCTCTTACGTCCGTTTTACGTAAAAGCTGATCAGCACTTGGGTCAATGAAAAATTCAAAAGAGCGATCACCAGTCGCATCTAGAGACACAAATGTTAATCCAGTTCGTGCCTCCCTTGTCATCACGATTCCACTTATATCCACTTGATAAGATGCTAATGTGTCTTTTAAAAAATGGCCAAGTAAATCGTCGCCAACTTTACCAATAAATGTTGCATTTGTCCCAAGCTTTGCTAATCCAACCGCTACATTAGCGGGGGCACCTCCCGGACTTTTTGAATAAGTTAATTGCTTGTTATCAACAGGTATGAAGTCAATTAAAGCTTCTCCAAGCGTAATAACACCTTTTCCCATAACAAACTCCTCTTTTCACATTTTTATAACCTCTTCATTTCCCTAAATTGACCTAAACCGCTCAATAGCGATAAAATTTACAATTTGGTCATGTTGCATAAAAGCCACGCTGTTGTATAAAACTTCCTTTTCGTACAATAAGGCTAGGACGTAGGGGCTAACCCCTTCACATTGTCCCAGCCTCATTGCAATGTACAGCATAACATACCATCTAATTCGTTTCTTTCACAATATTTTTCTTATCAGAATAACCAAACATCCATGTTAATGCGAAAGCCACCACAATTGCAAGTACGTTTACAAATATATATCCAATGATCTGGTGATTTAAATAAAGTAACGTACCCGGAATAACGGTAATGGCCATACCTGTAGCTTTTAATTTTAATAACGAAGCAGCAAACCCGCCTATGCCACCACCGATTAATCCCATCATAAACGGTTTACCATAACGAAGGTTAACCCCAAATATAGCCGGTTCAGTAATGCCTAAAAATGCCGATAATGATGAAGGTAATGCTAATGCTTTTAATTTTTTCGATTTTGTTTTTAATCCTACCGCCAACGCCGCACCACCTTGCGCAGCAGTTGAACAAGTAACAATTGCATTATATGGATTAAAATTTAACTGTTCAAGTAGTTTTATTTCCATTAAATTAAATATATGATGCACACCTGATATCACAATAATTTGATTAAAAAAGCCGATCAATAAACCACTAATTCCTAATGGCCAATTTAGAACTGCAACTGTTGCATCCAAAATATAATCTTCTACAATATGGAAGATCGGGCCTACCAAGAATAATGCAAGCGTAATCATAATGAGCAATGTTAGAAACGGAGTAACAATTAAATCTAAATACTCAGGTACATGCTTTCGTATTTTCCGTTCTAATTTTGCCCCGATTATTCCCGCAATAAATGCTGGTAACACAGAACCTTGATAACCTACGACAGGGATAAAATCTAAGAACATGAGCGCATGTACATCACCACCAGCTACTCCCCAAGCATTAGGTAAAGAAGGACTGACGAGCATTAAACCGAGTACAAGACCAATTACCGGTGTACCACCAAAGACCCTAAATGTTGACCATGTTATTAATGCTGGTAAAAATATAAATGCTGTATCTGTTAATATTTCTGTAAACAATAGAAAGTTATCAGAGATATCTGCTGGTGTCAGCCCAAACAATCCAAGTATTTCCTCTTGCATCACGAGCCCACGTACACCCATAAAGAGACCGGTTGCAACAAGTACAGGGATAATTGGAACAAACACGTCACCAAAAGTACGAATGGCCCGCTTCCAACCTTTTTGTTCTTCCTTCACTTCCTCTTTTTGTTCAGATGTTGATTTTCCTGTTATTCCAAGTTTTTCTATTTCCTCATAAATACGGTTTACCGTACCTGTCCCCAAAATAACTTGAAACTGACCAGAATTAAAAAAGGCACCTTTCACTTTGTCAATGTTCTCCACTTTCTCTTGATCAATTTCATCCTTATTATTCACCATAATACGCAGCCTTGTGGCACAGTGCGCAACGGAACGTATATTTCCCTCACCACCAACAGCTGCTATAATCCCTTTCGCAATACGTTGATTCTCTTTCATTGTTTTTCACCTCTCCTTTTTATTATATTTATTTTATATATGTATTTCAGGTGTGTGGTATCGATACCACAATTCCCATTCATACATATGTTGAAACACCTTTTTATTTACTCTATGCATATGGAATCGTTCCCATATTTATGATAAAAATCGTGCCTATCTATTTAAGCACGGATTCCCCACAAAAATATGACGCATACAATCCTATTTTTAAATTATGAAATCGATCCCATATCCTGTAAAACGAATTATACACTATCTCTTTTAATAATTCTATACTTCATTTGAATTTTTTTTGGCCTTTTTTCTTTTCCATCTATTATGTTTAAAATTAAGCGTGCAGCTTCTTTTCCAGTTTGCTCATTCAAAAAGTCAATGGTCGTTAATGAAGGTACAATGTATTGCGACACTTTTGAATTCCCCATACCTGTAATTGCTATATCATCTGGTATAGCAAGATGATGTTCATGCATATATTGCATCGCACCAATTGCAATCGTGTCTGTCACAGTTAAAACAGCTGTCGGCTTTATTGTAGATTGCTCCATCATCTGTTTCATTGCACGATAGCCAGTTTGATAATCAAAATTAGCATCCACTATCCACTGTTCATTTACAGGAATACCTGCACCATTTAGCGCGGCTAAATAACCGGCCTTTCGATCCACACCAACTGCTTTATCCGTTTCATGTACGCCAATAAACCCAATTTTGTTGTGTCCATTCTCTATTATGAGCTGTGTCATTTGCTTAGCCGCTTCAAAATCTCTATTCACAATAACAGAAACTCCTGGAATTTCTTGACCAATCACGACAATTGGGGTAGGGGAATTCCTAATTTCCTTTAATAGTACATCATTTACATTCGTTGCAATTAAAATTAACCCATCCACTTGACGACTGCGCAATAATTTTATGTGCTCAACTTCCTTTTCAGCATGTAAATTTGTATTTGTTAAAATAATTTGATACCCCTTTTTCGCAAGTTCGTCATTTATCGCATTTACTAATCGACTTGTAGTATCTGTGCTAAGTCGCGGAATAATAACTCCAATTACACTCGTTTTTTTCGTACGTAATGATTTAGCTTGTTCACTAGGTATGTATCCTGTTTCTTCAATCACCTTTAATACTCGTTTACGCGTTTCCTCACTAACATACCCTGAATCATTCAAAACACGCGAGACAGTGGAGCTTGATGCATTCGCTAATTTCGCGATTTCCTTAATCGTAATCATACTTATTTCCCCCGACGTAAATGATATACTTATTGTACTTGAAAAAGGGGATTTTTCCAATCGCAGTGATAACTAGCACTTTCTTAAGTTTTTTTCTACTAAAATGCTTAAATCTCATTAAAAATTTTGGCAGAATTTGACTGACCTGTGAATTTTTCGCGAATTTTTTTTGACATCGTTTTTTCAGTGGATATTTTTTGTTTTTAAACGAAGTATAATAGGTGTAGTATGTTTATTTAGGATGAATGTAGTATTAATGCTCAAAAAACGTAGTTCATTCTATTACTCATTACATTAGGAGGAATTTAATATGGGACGTTTACAAGATAAAGTTGCAATAGTAACTGGTGGCGCTTCTGGTATTGGTGCAATGATCGTGGACCGCTTTGTTAAAGAAGGTGCTACAGTTATCGCAGCTGATATCAATGAAGATGCTTTAAATAAAGCAAGCGAAAAGGAAAATGTGTACGGAATGAAGTTAGATGTAACTTCAGAAGAAGGTTGGAAAAGCTTAACAAAAGATGTTCAAGAAAAGTTTGGTAAAATTGACATACTTATAAATAACGCTGGTGTTAGCACAGAAAAAACAATTGATGAACTTGATTATAAAGATTGGGAATTTCTCAACAAAATTAACGGTTTTGGAACAATGCTTGGAATGAAATATACAGTTCCTTATATGACTGAAAACAAAAAAGGTGCCGTTGTTAACTTATCATCTATTACATCTCAAGTTGGAATGGGCTTAAACTCATATTCCGCATCAAAAGGGGCTGTACGTGCAATTACAAGAGCTGCTGCAACACAATATGCTCGTAATGGTGTACGAGTAAATGCTGTCTTCCCTGGTGTAATCCAAACACCTATGGTAGCTAGCCTTGAATCAAGTGATCAAGCACTTGCACAAATCAACGCAATGACTCCAATGGGCCGTTTAGGTAAACCAGAAGAAGTCGCAAGCGCTATCCTATTTTTAGCTAGCGATGACGCTTCTTATATTACTGGTGTAGAACTTCCTATTGATGGTGGATATACAGCATTATAAAAATAGCATGATTTCATTATACAAAATGAAATTGATACCTATAGATTTAACACTGTTAAAATGTGTTTCATCTATAGGTATTTTTTTGTGCTTTTTAAGTACCGTAGCGAGTATTTATAGGTAATTGAAGGAGGAAGATTCATGAGTGCTAACATCCACACGACGATATTTCTGCTTTATACTTTGCAAATTACTACTTCGCACCTTCACCCATCGATTCAAATATTCGCAATATAGACTTTTTATGGTTTTCCCTGAACCTTTTATGTTACAATCTAGTAAATAAGTCCTATTTTTAAATTCCAAAGTAATATTTAGAGAATGGAGGGAGAAATTGCGGTTAAAAATTTATATCCTTACTTTATTTTCTATTTCATTTATCTCCACTATTTTATTTGGCACAGCTCAAATTGAAAACTCTCTCTTTATAAAGGCTATTTTTCTTTACTGGTTTTTTACAACCCTTTACTCACATTTACAAATTGTCGTGACAAAAGGTGCCGTTAAAATGAACTATGGTATCCACTACAGTTCGTCATTCGGCTTGTTCGCGGGCCCGATTGGGATTTTTATGTTTGAATTTGTACAGCGTTTTATTGACTTCTTTTATAGAAAAATAACCAACACCGCAGACGACGAGGAATTCTTACATACATTTTATAATATCGGATCATTTGTCATTTGTAATACAACCATGTTCTTTATATTTCACAGTCTTTATCCAAAGGTTGCACATATTCCGTTTTCCTTTTGGTTTTTAATGATTTTACTCGTTATCGTCTCTTCCTTAATTTCGGATATCAATTTAATTACCGTATTCTTTCTTAATGGTGACTTAAAAACATTTAAAGAAGCAATTTCATTCATTAAAACGAGAGATATGTTAGACATGGGAAAAATGGCCTTCTCAAATGGACTACTCTACCTGCTACTTTTAGAAGAACGCTGGGAAATGATCATTGCACTTTTTATTTTAAACTATATTGTAAGTCGTTCCTTCATGGAAAAACACCAAAGCATGCAACATAAAGTCGAACGCGATAAATTTGAACAAATGGCTTATACAGACTTTCTAACAGAAGTCTATAATCGAGCATTTATGGATAAAACAATGGATAGTTTAAATAACGCAGATGAATTTATCGGTGTCATTGTTGCTGATATTGATTCCTTTAAAAAAATTAATGATACATACAATCATGCTGTAGGGGACCTTGCAATCCAACACTTTGCAGCCACCATCCAAGGTCAGTTAGATGACAAGGATTACTTATTTCGTAGTGGAGGCGAGGAATTTACAATTTTCCTCCGCGGAAGGTCTTATGTTGAATGTGTCGATTTAGTAGAACAAATACGGGCTTCGGTTTCGGCTGCACGTATAAAGGCTGAATACAAATCACAACAAATCAACATTCAATTAACGGCTTCATTCGGCATGTACTACTATAAAACTTGTGAGGAGTTGGAGATGAACAAAGCATATATATACGCTGATCAACTACTTTTTGAATCAAAAAAATATGGTAAAAATAGAGTAACAGCAAAAAATGGTCTACTAGATTTGCCAATATCAGAGCGGATAAATCTCGGAAATTAGAACAGTCCCCTATTTTAATGTGTATAAAGAAGGGGACCTTTTCTCATAATAAAGTTCTCAAACCTTTTCTGTCACATATTGTTCTTCATCTACGAAATGAAATACTTCTATTGTTTAAGACCAATGTTGTAATACGGTTCCTTTTACCGATAATGCTTAACTTATACACTTGTTTCCTGACATCCCTCTGGCTGACTGGACATCTACATAAGTTAAACAACAAAAAACTGCACATCAGTTAGCTTTTTTACGCTAAACATGTTGTACAGTTTCATCTTCAAGTTATTATCCTACTTGTTCTTTTTTTATTTGTTTACTTCTTAACTGTCCGCACGCTGCATCAATATCTGCCCCATTTTCCCAACGCACACCACAATTTATGCCATTTTCCTTTAATGTTTCATAGAATACTTGAATTTGATCGGTGTCACTACGTTGATACTGATTATGTTCATCAACAGTATTATACGGAATTAAATTCACATAAGATAAATGACGTTTTTTATGAAGTAGTTTAGCAAGTTGGCGTGCTTCTTCCTTATGGTCATTCACATCTTTTAACATAATATATTCATACGTAATTCGGCGATTTGCCGTTTCTAAATAATAATCGACAGCCTTCATTAACTTTTCAATTGGAAAAGCACGATTTATTTTCATAATTTGTGTTCTCAATTCATTATTCGGTGCATGTAAAGAAATAGCCAAGTTTACTTGAAGCTTCTGGTCCGCAAACTCATAAATTCGATGTGCCAAACCACTCGTGGAAACCGTGATATGGCGTGCTCCGATAGCTAATCCATTTTGGTCATTTACAACATGTAAAAATGCCATAAGATTTTCAAAGTTATCCAACGGCTCCCCAATGCCCATCACAACGATGTGACTGACGCGCTCATCTTTCCCTTTTTCATCTAAGTGAGCTTGCACCTTCATAATCTGCCCAACGATTTCGCCTGCGTTTAAATCACGCTTCTTTTTTAATAGGCCACTTGCACAGAAAGAACATCCGATATTACAGCCAACCTGCGTTGTAACACATACAGAAAGCCCATAAGGAAAACGCATTAAAACCGTTTCAATTAAATGTCCATCTGCTAAACGGAATAAAAATTTAATCGTTCCGTCCTTTGATTCTTGTTTAATTTCTTCTTCCAATGAATCCAAAACAAAATGATTTTCGAGTAGTTCAATACAATCTTTGTTCACATTTCGCATATCTGAAAATGCACGTACTCTTTTTTTATATAACCAATCCCAAACTTGTTGCGCGCGAAAACGCTTTTGTCCATGTTCTAAAAGCCAAGCTTGGAGATTCTCAAATGTCATGCCATAAATGGATACTTTGTCCATTTGTTACCCTCATTTCTAATCGTTACTATTATTATCAGCGTTGGTTTTTCATTCCGTTTCTATACTACTCTAACACTTGTTTGATTGCAATAAGAAGAAGTTTCCACCATATTATATTAAACAAATATTTCGCATTAAAATGCAAACCGTCGTATCCTTGACTTAAGGAGGGTTTCTATCATGAAAAGAACAAATGCAAAAACATTTCATCATATACCGCTTTCTGTTTTAGATTTAATACCTGTAAGTGAAGGTAGCGATATTCCTACTGCATTGTATCATAGTATAGATTTAGCACAGCACGCAGAACGATGGGGTTTTAATCGTTATTGGATCGCGGAACATCATAACAATCCTGGTATTGCAAGTTCGGCAACTTCCGTTGTGATGGGACAAATTGGACAAGCTACTAATGAAATTCGAATTGGTTCTGGTGGCATCATGCTCCCAAACCATGCTGCGCTTGTTATTGCTGAACAGTTCGGTACATTAGAAGCATTGTTTCCAGGACGGATTGACTTAGGCCTCGGACGAGCTCCTGGCACTGACCAAGTAACAGCCTACGCATTACGCCGTACTTTAAATCAACGAGTAGAAGATTTTCCGTTACAAGTAGAAGAATTAGAAAGTTATTTTAAAGGGGAATCACGTGTGCGTGCTATTCCAGGTGAAGGAGCAAATATTCCAATTTGGCTATTAGGATCAAGTGACTTTAGTGCAAGACTTGCCGCCTTAAAAGGGAAACCATTCTCATTTGCTAGCCATTTTTCACCTGATTATACATTACCAGCACTGCGATCTTATCGGGAACAATTCGAACCTTCCGCTGCACTAAGCAAGCCATATGCGATGCTCGGCTTAAATATCATTGCAGCTGAATCCGATGAAAAAGCACAATGGTTGGCCACTACTCAGAAGCAAATGCTAATCGCCTTACGTAGCGGAATGCCAACAACTTTAAAACCTCCAATTGGAGAAATAGCTGATTTTTCACCAGTGGAACCTTCTAAGGAAAATGAAATTCGTTCTTCCATTATTGGTGGACCTGATACAGTGAAAAGGGAATTAGAAAAGTTTATCGAATTAACAGCCGCTGATGAATTAATTATTACTTCACAAATCTACGACCAACAAGAGCGGTTGCGATCCTATGAAATTATTGCGGCATTAATGGCATGATAACTATTCCCTTGGAGATTACATGAAATACCAAAGATATATTAACCGGCTATCGCTTCTTTATTTAGGAGTGATAGCCGGTTATTTATCATGCCTATTGTTCTACACCTTTTCAACAATCAGTTCTGTTAGTTCAAGTGGCGACACAGCTTGTCCCCCTTTGAAAGCACGCATGTTTCCGCCAGAAATCTCATCAATTAAGATTATGTCTCCGGCCTGGTTTTTTCCAAACTCAAGCTTAATATCATATAATGTTATGTCTTTACGAGCTAATTCTGCCTTCACAATTGCTGAGATCTCCTTCGTGAGCACCACCATTTGGTCATATTCACTTGGGGTAATAATATGAAGCATTTCTAAAGCCTCTTTACTTATAGGCGGATCACCACGTTCGTCATCCTTAATCGTCACTTCTACAAAACCATCCAAAGTCTGTCCTTCTGATGCGTATTTCCCATAACGTCGCATAAAACTTCCGACAGCTCGATAACGACAAATAACTTCAAGCCCATCACCAAATGATGTGGCTGGTACCACTTTCATTTTTGCTTCATCCATATTCGCTGATAGATAATGGGTAGGAATATTATTTTTCTTTAATAACTCAAAAAAATAAGTTGTAAGTCGTAATCCTGCCTTTCCTGCCCCTTCTATTTGCAAACCGACTGTATTGGAACCCGGATCAAAAACGCCGTCCTCTCCTGTCATATCGTCCTTAAACTTTAATATGTAATTTCCATCCTCACACGCATAAACGTCTTTCGTCTTTCCCGTATATATTCGTTTCATGACAAGGTTCCCCTCCGTAGTCATTTTCTATCACAAGTTTATTATGGCATACAAGTGATTAGATGACAATTCCTCATTTTCACAGCACATTCATCCATGATGTAACAAAAAATACCAGTCCTCCTCCCCCAAGGAAAACTGGCTTTTCTTCTATGTTGAATCCCCACCATATAAGCACAAGTTATACAGTTATATTTTGCAGCATCGTACCATGTTTCATAAAACACTCATGCCAAGAAAATGCCTTTTCTAACACGTGTGGTGTTTGTCCGCCACGTTCAAGTGCTTCCTCATAATAATCCCACATTTGTCGTCGGTAAGTTGGATGAACACAGTTTTCAATAATGAATGGTACGCGTTCTCTTGGTGCTAATCCTCTTAAGTCAACATAACCTTGTTCCGTAACGACAACATCGACATCATGTTCTGTATGATCAACATGTGAAACAAATGGAACAACACTAGAAATATCCCCATTTTTAGCGATAGATTTGGTAACAAAAATTGCTAACCGCGCGTTACGAGCAAAATCTCCCGACCCTCCAATGCCGTTCATCATCTTTGTTCCCGTAACATGTGTAGAGTTTACATTTCCATAGATATCAAACTCTAGTGCCGTATTAATAGATATTAACCCAAGTCGGCGAATTATTTCCGGATGGTTCGATATTTCTTGTGGACGCATGACCAGCTTATCTTTATACTGATCAAAATTTCCATACACTTGTTTCATCTTTTCATCTGATAGTGTAATAGAACAACATGATGCAGTTTTAACTTTACCAGCATCCATTAAATCAAAAACAGCATCTTGTAATACTTCAGAATATACTTCTAAATTCTCAAATTCAGATGCTAACATACCGTGTAATACAGCATTTGCCACGGAACCAATCCCCGATTGTAGTGGTGCAAGATTTTCTGATAATCTACCTGCCTTGATCTCTTCACGTAAAAATGTAATTAAATGGTCGGCAATCTGTTGTGTCTCTTCATCCGGCGGCACAATAGGTGATGGTGAATCTAGTTGTTCTGTAAAGACAATTCCCTTTATCTTTTCTAAGTCAACTTTAATTCCATCATGGCCGATACGATCAGCACAGTTCATTAACGGAATAGGCTTTCGTTCACCTTGCATTTCTGGACTATACAGATCATGTAATCCTTCTAAGTCTGCCGGCTGTGCCATATTAATCTCCACGATAATATGTTTTGCATTCTCCGCAAATGACAATGAATTTCCAACCGACGTAGTAGGTATGATGGTGCCATCAGGCTTAATAGAAACCGCTTCCAAAATAGCGTAATCTATTTGCTTCAATGCACCAGTTCGTAACATTTCTGCAGTGTGTGACAGATGTTGATCAACAAATAAATGTGCCCCTTCATTTATCTTGCGTCGCATGGTAGCATCCGCTTGGAAAGGTAGACGTTTTTTTACAATTCCTGCTTCAGCAAACAACCGATCAATATCTGATCCTAATGAAGCACCTGTAAATATATTTACCTTAAATTCCTCTATATTCGCTCTATCGATTAATGCGAACGGAACAGCCTTTGCATCACCTGCACGTGTAAATCCACTTAACCCCAATGTCATTCCATCTTGAATCCAACTAGCTGCCTCATGAGCCGTTACAACACGTTGTTGCAAACTCGAGGCTTGGATACGTTCAAGTTTTTCCCCCATACATTCATCCCTCTTCACTTCATCATTGTAAAAGTTATTTTAACTTACAGATTGTTCTGTGAGGGAATTACTGTCGGAAAAACAATATTTCCGTTTAAAGTACATAATATATTTCTTAAGTGACCATATTTTGAGTTAGCATGCCATATAAATGATGCTGTTCCAAAGTGAGACGAGACTTTTAGGGTCCACTGTATGTCTAAAATCCTAATAACTTACGAAAATAGCTTGCATAATTTTGGCTCACTGGAATTTGTTGCCCATCATTCATTTCAAGTAAAAAGGTGGAATGTGTGTCTGGATATATTTCTTTAATATGGTTCACGTTCACAATAAAAGAACGATGACAGCGAATAAACCAATCATGGGGTAATGTATATTCAAATTCTTGTAATGTATTATTATGTGTGCCTTTGAAATTCGCAGCATAGACGTGTGTCTTACGATCTTTTACTTCAATATATTTCACATCACTAAATGGGATTGGCTTCCAACCATCAGCTGTTCGGACCGTAATAACTGATTTACCTTCCGTTAAAGCTGGATGGATTGCTAATACACTTCCTTTTACTTGCCCATCTTCATAGAACGGAACAGCCATACCATGATATGGCACACCAAACAATTCACGATTTACAAATTCAGAAACCTTTTGTTCATTTTCTAAAGCTTTATAAGCAAGCGTTCCTTTTTTAACAAGATCACCAGGCTTAATTTTCAAGTCGATACGCTTACTAGGACGATAATATGTATAAGTAGTTTTATTCGTAATAGCAATAGAAATTTCATCAGAAAATAATTCACCCAGCACATTTAATAGTGCATCTATCGTTAACTTTTCCATCATAAGTACGCTCCTTACGCATCCGAAACATTTTAATTTTTAAAAGTATCAGGCATTACGACAGCAACCACTTCTCCTTTCGCACAGCACGTATCTGCAGCGAAAACGCGAGTCGTCACTTTCCACTTTTTTGGATGAATTTCTTCTACTGTACCAATTGCTTTTAATGGAACATCACTCGGGGTTGGCTTCATAAAGTCAACGTGGAGCGATCCCGTAACAAATCTTGGCGGTTCAATTCCATCGCCTGGCTCATGACCATTTTTTCGATGTAGCGCAAGCGCAGCCGAGCCAGTCCCATGACAGTCAATTAAAGATGCAAGAATCCCCCCATATACAAAGCCTGGAATTGCCATGTGTACTTCACGTGGTGTGTACGTTGTTACAGTTTGATCCCCATCCCAATATGTTTTAAGATGTAGCCCTTGTTCGTTTAATCTACCACATCCATAACACCAAGCATAATCGTCTGCATATTCATCTTGAATGGCTTTCATCATATCTGACATTTATCTTCTCCCCTTTATCTCATCTTTTATTCTAGTATAACAGAATATGTTTTTAATCCTCATCCATTCATACAATAAAAATATATGGTCTTTAAATGATGTTAATAGAGTAAATATAGTGGATGAACTTATTCGCTCTTACGTCTATTTCTGACGAATCGTGTTGCATTTTTTAAATAATAATTTTCCAATTGACGCTCTCTTTTAATTCATATAGGACCTTTATATCAAATATCTCAATTATGTTGTTTTATATTGGATACCACCATATAATATAATTACTTAAAAATAAAAGGTAGGGGAAAAAATGGGGAAGCGAATATTTTACTTCTTATTAACGAACGTGCTTGTATTACTCACGATTTCAATCATCTTTTCAATCTTCGGTAGTAACTACATTCAAAATGGACAATTATTATTAGGGCCACTATTGATTGTTAGTGCTGTAATCGGTTTTACGGGATCATTCATTTCTCTAGCAATGTCACGTTGGATGGCAAAGCGAATGATGGGTGTTCGTGTTCTTGATCCGAACGGGCCTTTATCGTCGGAAGAACGCGCGGTAGTAGACATGGTACACCGCCTATCACGTGCAGCTGGCTTGGTTCACATGCCAGAAGTCGGTATTTATGAATCTGCAGAAGTGAATGCTTTTGCAACTGGTCCTACTAAAAAACGTTCACTTGTCGCAGTATCTCGGGGACTACTCGTGGAAATGGACGAGGATGCAGTAGAAGGTGTTATCGCGCATGAAGTTGCACACGTTGCAAATGGCGATATGGTAACCATGACGTTATTACAAGGAATTGTAAACACATTTGTCGTATTCCTTGCTCGTATTGTTGCGTTTGCTGTCTCACGTTTCGTTCGTGATGAATTGGCCCCAATTGTACATTTTGCGGCGATCATTGTTTTCCAACTGGTCTTTTCAATTCTAGGAAGCATCGTTGTATTTGCTTACTCACGGCACCGTGAATTCCATGCAGACCGTGGCGGAGCAGATTTAGCTGGTAAAGACAAAATGCGTCATGCATTGGAGTCATTAAAAGCTTACACAAACCGGATTAGCAAAGATGACACATCGATTGCAGCTTTTAAAATTAGCGGTAGAAAAAAGACAGCCATATTTTCTACTCACCCTGATTTAGACGAGCGTATCAAACGCCTAGCATAATTAAAAGCAAACCGTTATAAGGGTCTGACCCCTCGTTTTACTATAGTAACGAGATGGTCACCCTTTTTGTTTTGTCCTAACTTTGGGATTCATGATCATACATCTGTTGAAACAATGGTCATTTCTATTTCTACTCCTCCTCATCATGAGCATGACAGCAATAACAAATAAACTTCCTATTCATCACACAAGAGTCTTGCATGAAACATCTATTTGATAACAGACTTTCCGCTTGTAAAACGTCCTTTTAAAAAGCCAAAGGGACGCACAGATTCATAAGTAAGGTACCCATATCTAGTAAAAGTCCAAGTTGTTCCAATCACAATCATCCATTCAGAAAACGCAAGAAATTGTTAAATATCCCCTTTTCTCCTTCTATTCTAAAGAAATATCACATCTCTCTAGTTTTTACTGCCCTTTTTTGATAATCTTGAAGATGGATAGATTGATTACAAGAGCACATGATCAAACAATATGAGTTTGCTTCGTTTTTTTGCAAATTTATAACAAGATTCATTTACAACATGGATGAGGGGGCTTGCTTATGAAAAACGTTGTGATTCTTGGTGGGGGATATGGTGGTTTAAAAGTTGCTACTGGACTAATAAATAAAAATCTACCAGAAGATATACAAATTACATTAATTGATAAAAATCCGTATCATTCTTTAAAAACTGAATTTTACTCCATTGCAGCAGGGACTTCAGCCGATCGAGATGTGCGAGTAGATTATCCGGAAGCTGCATGTATGACATATGTTTATGGAGAAGTTAACAAAATCGATACAGCTAACGAGAAAATTTACTTTAAAGGCAAAAGCACCGTTGTCTCCTATGATTATTTAATAATTGGGCTTGGATGCGAAGATAATTATCACGGTATTCCTGGTGCAGAGGAATATACTGAAAGTGTGCAGTCCTTTTCTAAAGCCAGGCATGCGGGAATGTCTGTCGGAAACTTAAATGCCTATGGAAAGGTTACAGTAGTAGGGGCTGGTTTGAGCGGAGTAGAAGTTGCCTCAGAAATTAGAGAAAGCCGTAAAGACCTCAACATCCGTTTACTAGACCGTGGTGGTTCCGTACTGCGCGGATTTGATCCCATCATTCAAGCACATGTCGCAGATTGGATGCTAAAAAACGATGTAGAAGTACTCCATCACGCAAATGTGGAATATGTGGAAAAAGATGGTGTTTGTAATAATGGGGTATGTTATGTAAACGATGTCACGATATGGACAGCTGGAGTGAAACCACATCACCTGGCAGTTGCATTACCTTACGAAAAGAATAAGTTCGATCAACTTGTTGTGAACGAGTTCTTCCAAATTCCAGCGCAACCAAATATATATGCAATTGGTGATTGTGCATCCTCAGATTATTCACCAAGTGCACAACTTGCAGGGATTCAAGGGGAACAAGTTGCTGATGTTCTTTGTGCCATTTTACAAAACAAAGAACCAAAAGTACCAAAAGAAATTAAATTAAGAGGGACACTCGGTTCGCTTGGCAAAAATGACGGGTTTGGAAATATGTTTCAACAGCCGTTAACAGGACTCGTTCCAAGGTGGGTAAAAACAGGGGTATTATGGCTTAGCAAACGATAAGTAAACTGACTTGGACTTTTCATCTTTTACTTATCATTGAAAATATTTTACAGGCAAAAAGCTGCAGCAAGTTGCTACAGCTTTTTTATTTTGGCATCCTCTGATATGTTTTTTCTACAATGTCTAACTCATAACGTTCTACTTGTGCCGTATCTTCATTATATTGTGTTACTTCATACTTATCTTGGTTCAAGACTGATACCGTTTGAATTTGAGCGATATCTTCTCCTATAATTGGGGATACATCATCAATCAAAATATGTACTTCCCCACTGTCATAAATGGCAAATTGATACTGGACTAGCAAATCAATAACTAAAGGTATTTGCTTATCGCTCCATTTAAAATCATTCATTACGCTTTCGTATTCGCCTAGCTGCCTTAAAATTTGATCATGCTTTTTAAACTTTACATCCGTTATGTAATAGTCATACCAATAATTTGATTCTAAAAAACCTAACTGTAAAACGTAAGCGATTTCTCCATCTTTATTAATATCGAAACTAGCAAAACTAGAAAAACTGTTATGTTCATTTTCCACTTCTCCAACAAATAAGCTTTTAGGCTGTATTTTACGTTTAGAAGTATCTACTCGATATAATGATTGAATGGGTACCCTTTCACTTTGTTCATCTGTTTTAACAATGTAATATAAGTAGTGATCATACCACTCATATGACGTTACTGGAAAGGTATCTTCTAAAACAATTTCCTTTCCATCCAGTTTATGAAACAAAATAAGTCGATCTTCCGCATCATGATATGCAACATAAGAACCAGATTCTTTATAATCGCTACCAAAGTTATGATCAATATCCGCTTCTGCTTGCGCTTCATCTTTTTTATTTTTACTATCTATTTTATTTTTATTGTTTGTCTTTTCCAGTTCTTGTTGTTTTATTTCCTCTACGTTTTCTCTACTATGGGAACATCCTGTTAGTATTACAAAAAGAAGAACCGTACTTAATAGTACACCCCTCACAAAAAGACCCCCCTATTCCTTCCATAAAGAGTATACCATATAATAAATATCCCGAAACAAAAGTCCTAATAATACGTATTTCCACTTCACACAGGACTTTCCTCCCGACATGTAAAGAAGAGGCTAACACAGAAAGGGTCTGCCCCCCTCGTTAAGGGGTCAGACCCTCTCACTTACTTTCTCTTTCTACTTATATACTCGTTCGGCTCTTCGTCGCCTTGGGAATTATGATTTTTAAACTGACTTTTTCTCCCATTACGATGTTCGCCAGAGTTTTTATTTTCCTTGAACTGATTATTTTTTTCACTTCCATGGTCTCCCATTTTAATAACCTCCATTCTTGCTATTCGTTAGTTTTTGTATTCTAAAACAATTTATTCACCTTACCTTATTGGGACTACTGTTCAAATGTTGTATACAAAAATAATTTTATGTTATTTCGATACGATGATAGCGGAACGCAAGCATAATATTACGAAAAGATGCGCCAGCAAGCACGATCCGGAATCTGAGGAAGAAGTGAATCGGTGGATGTTGCAATACATTTCCAAAGATGATTAAAAAGCAGGGAAATTGTTGTATCATCACGAATATAAACTTTAACGCTAAAAATAAGAAACATTATTCCAAGTCATAACGTCATACAAATGAACGATCCACATAGGAGGAAAAAGAGTGGGCCACTCAAATTCTATGCAACAATCTCATATAGATAACACCATTTTGCAACTTGATGATCCAGTTGCTGCGATTGAACTAATCATGGACACATATGGGGATGAAATAAAACGCCTTGTTTATACATACATGAAAAACTTTGCCGATACAGATGATGTAACACAGGAAGTATTCGTAACGGTTTATCAGAAGCTGCATACATTTCATGGAAAATCCGCCTTAAAAAGCTGGATTTATTCGATTGCCATTAATAAATGCAAGGACCATTTGCGAAGTTGGCAAAATCGCAATCAAAGATTAAAAGATAAGCTCATCCAGTTTGGCGGTAGCCCCCATAAGAATGACGTAAAGACGCCAGAGGATTATGTATTAGAGGAAAGCAAAAGTTCTGAAATGATTACTGCCATTATGGATCTTCCATTAAAATATCGCGAAGTTATTATCCTATTTTATTTTAAAGAATTAACAACAGCAGAAATGAGCCGAATTTTGCATGTGAAGGAAGCTACTGTTCGTACAAGACTAAATAGAGGACGAAGCCGTTTAAAAACGCTTATTTCAGCGGAAAGAGGTGCAATCCATGGATAAGCAGTATCGTCAAATAAATAAGGAACTGGAAAAAAAATTACCTGTAAAATTCTCAAAGCACGATAAACAACGTGTTTTTAATAAAATAAAACTATTAGAAGAAAAAAAGCATACAACAAAACCGACAAGCCCATATTTTAAACCGAAGTTTTTTATTGCTTTAGGAGCTGTTATCATGTCTGTAATGATTGGCATTATCTTTATTACTGACATCTTCCCTCATAATCAGTTTGCATACGATAAAAAGTCCGCCTCAGAATCAGCAGAGTCTAAAATGGATGCGATGATGGACGCAGAAGAAGATGCCGATATGTATATGGAGAGATATGATGCTACTATTGAGTCAAACCAAAAAATGGAGAAATCCTCTGTACAGCATTCTCCTGTATTTCACCCAGATAATGTGGAAAAGGGACAACAATATGGAAACATGACCATTAGCGATGTTGTGCAAAACGACGCGCAAACGATCATTACATTCACAGGAAACATCGCACTATCCGGAACATTTACATTAGAAAATGGAGCACTCGGTTTTATTACAAACCATTTACCTAATAAACAGTTTCCTTTAACAGAAAAAAATCAAAATCAACAAACATACTTCTTTCATTTTATAAATGAACAAGAGATAAAAGATACCTTTCATACAAATAATTTGCTAGATGCTGCCAAACAAATTGAAATAAATATTTCCAGTATAAAATATACCATTACACATGATAAGATTGTAATTGCATTAGAAGCTAGTCACCCGGACAACTAAGAAATTTATAAAAAAACCGTAGTGAGCTTTGGTATCTCCCGAATGTTAAAGTAGAAAATCTCTCTTTTGGGAAACATCTTTTAAAGTCATTACGGTTTTTTTACTATTATTTTATTCAGCTCGAGGTGCACTTACAAAGTCTATTTTCTTATGTGTTCCATCACAAAAAGGCTTACGACTAGAATGTCCACAACGGCAGAGGGAAAAGGCCTTTTTAGTCTCAAATGTATTTCCTTCTGCATCCACCAATTCTACATTACCTTTCACTAATAATGACCCATTATCATTTACCTTTATGGTGATCTTCTCATTCATCATTAATTCCTCCCCTAAGTCATGATATCCTATACAACGAATCCTCATATTTTCGCGTCATGCTATTTTTGAACAACATGCAACGATATCGCTGATGAACACGCGCAGCTTATCAAGAAATACGCGTACCATTTGGCACTTGTTCATCTACATTTAATAATATAACGTCTCCTTGCTCAGGTACGCCACCTAACACAAGTACTTCTGATTTATAGCCCGCGATACGCATTGGTGGAAAATTAACGACAGCCACCACTTGCTTGCCAATCAATTGTGCTGGTTCATAACGTTTTGTTATTTGGGCTGATGACTGTTTCATGCCTAATTTTCCAAAATCGATGTCTAGTTTAATCGCAGGGGTTCTCGCTTCCGGAAAAGGCTCAGCCGCTACAACTGTACCTACTCGCAAATCCAACTTCGTAAAATCTTCAATTGTCGCCACTTTTATCCTCCTTGTTATTACTTATTTGTTTCTTGATGTTGCACTAGTTTTTTTAATGTATTATTTATATTGATCAAAGCTAATAAAATAAAACCAAGCATGATAAATGTTACAATTTCACCAGTAAAAAAAGATAACGCTGCAAGTATGATCGCATAAACTACATATAACCATTTATCCATATGTGTACTCCTCGTATATTATGTTTAGGCATTATTTTTTTCCGCCTATTGTTTCTCACTGTTTCTAAAAACTTTTACATCTATTAGACCCGTTACTTTGCACTACAGGCGGTCACTTTCCACGGGCATGGCTTGAGCCTTTGACGCACAGGACGTGATAGCAAAATATAGACCCACTGCTTATTTTGATAAGCGATGCGTTACCTATCTATTTATGGTTCTCTTTATTTAACATGATTAAACCGTCACAGCCGCTTCCTCTTCAACATTATTTATTGGATGTACATTTTCATATGCTTGTAGAAGGAGATCTACAATATGAACCGCTTCCACTTTTCCTGTCAATCCTTCACGTTCAATACCGAGTTTCATTTGTAATAAACAACCCGGATTAGCTGTCACGATTGTCTTTGCTTTTGTTTGCTGTGCCTGCTCCATTTTATAATCTAAAATTTGCATGGCCATGTCAGCATGAACAATATTATATATGCCAGCTGAACCACAACATCGGCTTGCATCTTTCATTTCTACGTATTGAGCACCTTTAATAGATTGAAGTAATTCCCGGGGCTCTCTAAACGTTTTCTGGCCATTTTTCAAATGACAAGAATCTTGATACGTCACAATTTGCTCATCCAGTCTTAATGGTAACTGGTGAAACTTTAATTCTACTAAAACGCTTGTAATATCTTTAATTTTACGTGCAAATAACGATGCGCGTTCAGACCATTCCGGGTCATCCTTCAATAAATGCCCATACTCTACTAAAAATGCACCACACCCACCTGCATTTGTAATAATATAATCTACTTCCGCCTCTTCAAATGCAATAATATTTCTTTTTGCTAGTTCACGGGCCTGCGCTAATTCACCACTATGACCGTGAAGCGCCCCACAGCACCCTTGTAGTTTTGGTATGACAATTTCACACCCTGCATATTGGAGAAGCTTCGTTGTAGCATCATTTGTATCCATAAAAATCGTGTCCATTAAACAACCCGAAAAAAATGCGACCTTTTTCGTTTTATTTTCCGTCAAAGGCTGCAAATGGTGTGGTCGATTTTTTAGCGCCTTTTTCTTAGGAACCTTTGGTAATACCTTTTCCATATCACGCATACTTCCCGGGAAAATTTTCATGATACCAATCGATTGCGCTAGTTTTTGCGCGCCTGAACGTTGATAAAATCCGAGTAAACCAGTTAAGCCAATCATCCGCTTTTGATATGGAAAAATATTTTTGAAAAATACACCCCGTAAAGCTCTTTCAGTTAGCGATTGCTTATGCGCTTGAGATATAGCATCACGGGCTTGCTCTAATAAACGGCCAAATTTTACACCAGAAGGGCAAACCGGTTCACATGCCCGACATCCTAGACACATATCAATAGATGCCTTCACTTCTTCAGTTGGGTCAATCTCCCCATCTACAAGCGCTTTCATTAATGCGATACGACCACGTGGGGAATGGACTTCATCATGCCCTGTTTCAATATATGTGGGACAGCTTGGCAAACAAAATCCACAACGCGTACAGTTCATTAATTCATCATAGTCCATCTTTTCTTTAAAGGCCTGCTGTATACGTTCCTTTTCTACCATATCCATCATTTATGAATCACCACTCTTTCACGAGAAGATTTGGTAAACATTTTGCCTGGGTTCATAATGTAATGTGGATCAAGGGCCTTTTTAATACTGCGCATGGCCTCAATCCCTGCTTCTCCGACTTTCATATGTAGATATGGTAATTTCATCACGCCTACCCCATGTTCGCCCGTAATCGTTCCACCAAGTTCTACAGCCCTTGCAAAGATTTCTTCAAACGCCTGCTCCACACGTTCCATTTCTTCGGTATTTCGTGCATCAGTTAAGCACGTCGGATGTAAATTCCCATCACCGGCATGACCAAACGTACAAATATTTACATTATATTTATGAGCAATCTCTGTAATCGCGTTTACCATATTTGCAATTTCCGAACGTGGTACAGTTGCATCTTCTAATATGGTTGTCGGCATAAGCCGTGACAGAGCCGACAATGCGGATCTTCTTGCCTCTGTTAATTGTTCCGCTTCTTTATCTGACTTTGCAACAGATAGCTCAAAAGCTCCATTTTCTCGACAAAGTTGTGTAATCCTCTGAATATCACGCGCCACGACTTCCTGCGGTCCATCTTGCTCAATTAATAAAACTGCTGCAGCTTCCGTTGGTAATCCGATTTTAGCAAAGTCCTCGACAACTCGTACAGTTGGTTGATCTAAAAACTCCAGTGTTGCGGGGATAATCTGATTGGCAATAATAGCCGATACTGTCGTTGCCGCAGCTTCTAGGTCATGATATAAAGCTAGCATCGTCTTCTTTGTTTCAGGTTTAGGGATTAGCTTTAAGGTTGCTTCGGTAATCACACCTAATGTTCCTTCCGCACCCACGTATAAGCGAGTTAAGTCATAACCAGCAACATCCTTGGCTAATTTCCCGCCAGTTCGAATTATTTCTCCATTTGGAAGAACGATTTCTAGTCCTAATACATAATCACGGGTAACACCATATTTTAAGCCACGAAGACCACCGGAATTCTCGCTAATATTACCTCCAATTTGCGAGATGTGCATAGAACCTGGATCTGGTGGGTAAAACAATCCAACTTCGAGTGCTGCATCAAGAATCGTTTTCGTATAAACACCTGGCTGCACGGTTATTGTTAGGTTTTCCTCATCCAATTCCAACACTTGATTCATATGTTTAAATATGAGCACGATCCCACCCTCTAATGGTGTCGTCCCTCCACAAAGATTTGTACCTGAACCACGTGGTACGATAGGTATTTGATATTCATTGCATATGTTTACGATTGCGGCTACTTCGTATTTATCGCGTGGGGAAACAACCGCATTTGGCATTGCTTGAAAACCTGGAGTAGAGTCATAGGAATAAGCTAGCAAACTTGCTTGATCATCCTCCACATTATCTACGCCAACAACATCCATTAATTTTGCTTTTACTTCACTTGTAAGCATACGCATGCACCTACTCTTATTTTAGTGTTTAATACTATAATTATATGGTACGTGAAAAACGACGCAACAACAATCTGTTTTTTCAAATGAATACCTTTCATCATCAACAATCACATCATTTTCCGTCCATAGACTCGACATAAAAGAGCTTAGATAAGCATCTAAGCCCGACTGTATTTTCATTATTATTTAAGTATCGTTAAGTTATACAGATATACTTTCATCATCCATCATCCGCTTTGCACGGATATATGCAATAGCTTCTGTTAATTCTTCTTTTGTGATTTTTTGTTTATCAAGTAGAAATGTATACTTTTCTGTGAGATCTTGATCTTGGAGGTTTAACATAGTGGAGGATACTGTTACTCTGTTTAATAGATAGTCTGTGGACACATCAAAAAAATCTGCTATTTTCTTTAAGTGTATCGCGCTTGGCTCTCTTTTCCCCATTTCATAACTCCAAATTGTGCTTTTTGCAAATTGAAGATGAATGGCTAATTGATCAGGGGAAAGGCCTCGTTCCTCACGTAATTGTTTAATCTTTTCACTAATCATATTATCACCATCTTTCTTTTAAGACTTTTTCATATCACCAATTAGTTGATTGTTATTTCAACAAAAAAGGTTTCAGAGACAGCAATCCTTTATATCCGCTTATATCCTATTATATAACAATAAATTTAAAAAGTACATATTATTTTAAAAATTGTAATAATGAATATATACACAATCAACCAAAAACTTTAATCCTGCCATTTTTTTGAAGCGGAAGTCTCAGCCCATTTATCCGACAATAAAAATGCTCCAACTAAAAAACACGGAGGAAAGGGAAATACTTCTAAGCCCTACTCCCTTTGAATATAGTGATATTACTTGGTCAAAATGAAGCGATTACTTTTTTAAAAAATCTTTTAACGAAAGGGCATCATTTTCCTATTATTTTTGGTACAATAGTACCTGGGATTCAGATCAAACAAAAGTAGAGGTGTTTATGCTGTCCATGTTCATATCTTTTCTTAAAATGCTTCCTTTAATCATGTTTTATGGATTCATTGTACTTTTAATCTATTTATTTATTAAAGATAAATATCAAAACCAGCACTCCATTTTGAAAACGCATCCAGTTTTGGGAAGATTGCGTTATCTCTTTGAAATGATTGGACCAGAATTTAGACAGTATTGGTTTTTAAATGATAAAGAGGGGCGTCCAGTTGATCGAGATACACAGGAGACAATTGCAAAGGCGGGCAAATACGCAAACACTGTCATTGGCTTCGGGTCAAAAAAGGACTTCCAGAAAACAGATTTCTATCTCACAAATGCAATGTTTCCGTTAAATGTTGATGAATTAGAAGTTGATAATCAACCACTAATGAAAACATATACGTACCAAATTGTGAATGAATCTATTACGAGTAGAAAAGAAAAACGTAATCAAGTAGATATCAAACCTTGGTACTTAACAGATGAGAATCGAGTCGTGCTTGGAAAAGATAGAAGACATCCGTTTTATGTAAAAGGATTAATCGGGATTTCAGCTATGAGTTATGGGGCATTATCTAAGAGCGCAGTAAAAGCATTAGCACAAGGGGTAGCCATTAGTGGCGGTAGTTTTATGAATACAGGTGAAGGTGGCATCTCACCATATCATTTGTCAAAAGTGTACGAAATTATCGATTCGAGCTTTGTACCAAGCGATCGTTTAAGTAGAAGAATGATAAAGTTTATTGAAGAAAATACGTATGCCTCTCATTTCGAATTAAAAAAACGCTTTGGTGAAGACGCCGAAAAGGGTGTAGCTTTATTACTCGAACACGGTATCGTCAAAGAAAGAACGACAGATTTAATTTTCCAAGTTGGCTCCGGATTATTCGGCGCACGAAAAGATGGCAAATATGATGAAGAGACATTTTTAGAAAATGCATTGCGTCCAGAGGTAAAAGCAATTGAAATGAAACTAGCACAAGGTGCAAAAGTGCGTGGTGGCAAGTTACCCAAAGAAAAAATCACACCAGAAATTGCTGAAATCCGCGGTGTTGAAATGGGACATGATGTAGAAAGTCCAAATCGATTTCCGTTATTTTCCGACATGGATGGATTATTTCAGTTACTTACCCATTGGCAAGACATTACTGGTAAACCTATTGGAATAAAAGTTGTTGCTGGTGACGAACATACCTTTGACGAACTCGCTAAGTATATGCGCGATACTGGCAAACACCCAGATTTTATCTCGATTGATGGTGCAGAAGGTGGAACAGGTGCAACCTATCAAGAAATGGCGGATAGCCTTGGTTTACCAATTTTCTCTGGTATTCGAATATTAGATGAAACATTACGTGAATATGGTGTACGTGATCAAGTTAAAATCATTGCTTCAGGAATGCTAGCTACTGCAAATAAAATGGCTGTTGCCTTATCGCTTGGAGCAGATTTAATTTATGTAGCACGTGCCGCCATGAATACAGTTGGGTGCATTAATGCAGCGAAATGCCATACAAACTTATGTCCAGTTGGTATTACATCACATTTACCACATCTAGAGGCCGGTGTTGTTGTAGAAGAGAAGAGATTCCGTACTGCTAACTACTTACGAACAATGCGAGAGGGATTATTTATGTTAGGGGCTTCATGTGGATTAAGTTCACCAACTGCATTTGATTACAAACATATCGCACTAAGAAAGTCGGATAATGAAGTGCGCAAATACGATCATATTTTTACAGGAAGTACGCCATCTAGAAGTGAATCTACAGATGATAAAAAAACGCATGACTTTATCCAAGCCCATAGAGACTCAAAATCAAGTGTAAAAGAAGAACCTGAAAAATCAACCGAACAAGTAATCTATAAAATGGAAGAACGTGAATTAGTAAATAGCTAAAGGATAAAATTGATAATGCATGAACTGCATGAAGTGAACGTCGATTTCATGCAGTTTTTTTCATCCTTTTCCTAGGTTTGTTATATTGACCTAGACATTGTATATGCATGATAGGATTACAATGAATCATTCACCTGATTCATAAACATCGTCAAAACTTCTGCACCTTCGTTATCTACAGGCATAAACAAATGTGGCTTTGTGCCTTTAAAGTAAGCAGTATCTCCCTTTTCCATCAAATGCCTTTCCCCATCATAAAACAAATAAATAGATCCTTCTAATATATAAATAAATTCATCTTGGGAATGGGTGTATGGCTCATTGCGATAATTTGAATCCATTGGTGTAACATGCACAATCGTTGGTTCTATATTTGCAAAACGCGGACGTGCTAATAGCTCATATGAATATCCCATACTATTATTATCATCTACTCGATATTGTCGGTCAGACTTTGCTTGTAGCACTAAATCTGTCTCGGGACGATTATCAAGTACCCATGATAGCGGTACTTCAAGTGCATCACTAATTTTTGATAGTGTTGCAACTGCAGAGGCTGTTTGGCCATTTTCTATTTTTGATAACATACTTTTAGAAATGCCACATTGATCAGCAACTTGTTGTTGGGTCTTTTTTATGCTTAATCTCGCTTGTCTAATTTTTCTTCCGATCTGTTGCAGGTCGATTTTCATTCTCCCCTTTCATCATGTGAAAACAATAGGCATGGCATTATATTCCAACATTATCTATTCTTTGTATCGTGCCTTAATCATAGAATACGAATCCCACATGGTCAAGAGTCGCAACAATTCTCACCATTCACATCTTTACCAGACGAAACAAATTTGCACCTTTCTTCTTTTGTTTAAATTTAAAAAAACCTTGCTATAGACCCACATGGGGTTCGCTTGTTACGATAGATAGGAATGGATAGAGAGTGGTGATTTGATGCGGGAAAACTCACGGCCAATCATTATTGCAACATGGATTGGTATCGTTGTAAATATTTTACTTACAATTTTAAAGGCGATTGGTGGCCTTTTATCTGGAAGCCGTGCACTTTTAGCCGATGCACTTCACTCTGCCTCAGATGTAGTTGGATCTGTCGTCATTTTATTCGCAGTTAAAATAGCAAATAAACCTCCAGATGAGGAACACCCATATGGCCATGGGAAAGCGGAGAATATTGCTTCGGTTATTGTCGCTTTATTATTAATTATTGTCGGCATTGAAATTAGCATTTCATCTATCAAGGTCTTCTTTGGAGAAGTTCCCCAAGCACCTGGTAAACTAGCACTTATCATTTTAATCGCTTCCGTAATCATAAAAGAAATACTGTTTTATTACAAATATTGGCTGGGAAATAAATATAAAAGTACAGCATTAATTAGCGAGGCTTGGCACCACCGTTCTGACTCGCTATCTTCTCTGGCAGCCCTTGCTGGAGTGGGATTAGCGATACTAGGAGATAAGTTACAAGCTACGTTTTTAGTTTACGGAGATGCGGTTGCTGGTATTATCGTTTCTATTATTGTCATGAAGGTTGGCTACGAATTGGTGAAGACCTCTTCCTCGGTCATTCTAGAAGAAGTACTTAGCAAAGATGAAATCCAAGTTTATCAAGCTACAGTGCAACATGTAGATGGCGTTCTACGGATTGATCAACTACTCGCAAGAACACACGGCAGTTATATTATTATTGATATTAAAATAAGTGTTGATCCAAATATAACAGTAAAATCGGGACACGATATAGCGCTATATGTAAAACAGGCGCTCATTCAAAACCATAAAGAGGTAGAGGACGTACTTGTCCATATTAATCCATATTTAGATTGAATATTTATTTAGACTGAGAATCTATTCGTTTTTGGAGAGAAATCAAGCATGACACATGATATAGTTGAAATTGCTGGATGGTACGCGTTAACGTATGACTAATTAAAAGGGTCAGACCCCCACATGGGTCTGACCCCTTTATATCTGGCTCTATCCATTAGCCTTTGCTGCTGCGACTGCCAATGATTTACTTGGGAGCAGTTTTCCCAACTTATTTTGAATATATAAGGAGGCATCACGAATCTTCTTTTCATCTATACCTGTTTTAATTCCCATACCGTGCAATAAATATAAAATATCATTTGTCGCCACATTTCCTGCAGCACCCGGTGCATAAGGACAACCACCTAGACCGCCGATGGAACTATCAAAACGGTTAATACCATACTCCATGGATGTCATAATGTTTGCGATAGCCATTCCACGTGTATCATGGTAATGCATAATAATTTTCTCTTTCGGATATCTTTTTAATACTGCTTGAAGTAACTCCTCAACTTGCGATGGCACCGCTGATCCAATTGTATCACCGAGTGACAAATCATCCACACCAAACTCAAATAACTGTTCACAAACCCGGATAACTGCTTCTGGTTCTATCTTTCCTTCATAAGGACAGTCAAATACGGTAGAAACATAACCTGTTACACGTTTGCCTGCACTTTTTGCCTCTTCTATTACCTGACCTAATACTGGATAAGTTTCTGCAATGGTTTTATTAATATTCTTTTGATTATGTGTTTCACTTGCTGACATAAAAACAGAGGCACTATCAATTCCCGCTTCTAATGCTAAATCAAGTCCTTTCATGTTTGGAACGAGGGCAGAATAACAAACTTGTGGATTCCGTACAATTTTTTTCCCAACTTCATGTGCATCTGACAACTGCGGTACCCATTTTGGATGGACAAAAGATGAATATTCTACTTCGGTAACGCCGGATTCCGATAACATGTTAATCCAAGCAATTTTATCAGCTGTTGCTACACGTTTTTTCTCATTTTGTAACCCATCTCGTGGTCCTACTTCTTTGATTTGCACAAATTCCGGCCAACGTTTCACTCCTAACTCCCCTCCGTCAAAAATAATATATTTTCAACCTTTCATTTCATAACGTTCAATACGTTACTATATCGTATTCAATTAGGTTTACTTTGATTCAACATTGTTGAATACAATATATAATAAATATTCATACAATGTCAACAGATTCAGGTAACTATTTAGGAGAGCCGTAACTTTTATCCTTCGTCTAGCTACAATTACTTTATCCATTTATCTAGTTGAGAGCACCACCATTATTGATTGCCCACTAGATGGGAATCACTTCTTTAGGACAGTTTGTCTTTTCATCATGTAGTGGGAGGAATACATAATTGCAGCAAGTTTTCAAGCAATTATGCCCATACAAAAAAGCCAAGTACCCTGCAGATACTTAGCTTTTTAGACTTTTAGATTTATATGAAATTACGCCATCCACTTTGGTGGCATATTTTTATCCCAATAAATTTCGCCAATTTCATGGTGTTGTTCAAAATTATCATGGCTTAAATGATAATGAAAGTTAAACCAATACCCTTCTAGTGGACGGTTGTCACGACGTACGTGAAATCGGGCAATGTCCTTTTGATTTCGTTCATCATAAACATGAAAAATTCTCTCACCAATTCCAGGTGCTGGCTGTTCTGTTATGGCATAAAATGGTACATCATCATCTGCCGCCTGTTCCAAAACCGTCGTTAATACACTTTCCATCGCCGGTAAAATATTTGCTGCAAATTCATCCTCTACTTGCTCTGCAATTTTAGGACCAAGCTTCGTAACCGCCTGTTCCTTTGCCTTTTCTGTTAAGTCTTGTATATAATCATCTTTTACGAAATGATGACTTTCATCTAAATGTTTGATTTCTTCAATTTCAACAGTAGATATTGCTGATACTGTTTCATCTACATTTGACTTGGATGCATATGCATCTTTATTATCCGCTTCATCTGTCACATGAAATGGCGGAACATACATACCAAGCGTAACGATAGCAATGAGCGTGACTGCAATTTTTCTCATCCAAAGTTTCATGATATAACCTTCTTTATCGCATTTTCAATTCCTTCATGTAAAATTACTATATAAAACATATGATAATCAAGATTCAGACTGTTCTATCTACACTATACTTCTATTTTAACACGAAACGCTAGAAAGTCTATCATACTTTAAGTCTAATTTTCAATGATATTTTACCAGGAATTAATTTATCATGCTATATCTTCTTGGGGCAATTCCTTTTTCTCTTTCTTTCTAGTAAATATTTTCTTTAATCCGCTTTCCATATGTTCAAACAATAAATAAATAGCAGGTATCAATACTAATGTGATGCATGTTGAAAACAGTAGTCCAGATATAATGACAACAGCTAGTGGTGATTGATAGCCACTTGATGCTCCAGTAGCGAAGGCGAGTGGAATCATCCCACCTACAGTTGTTAATGTTGTCATAAAGATTGGACGAATCCGATCTTTACCCGCCAATACGATTGCTTCATTTGTATGCATACCTTGTGCACGCAACTGCTTCACGCGATCAATAAGAAGAATACCGTTATTTAACACGATACCAATTAACATAATAACGCCAATTCCAGATAAAATATTTAACTCCTTTTGCGTGATAAATAATCCTACGATTACTCCTGTTATCGTGATAGGAATGACGGATAATATGATAATGGGATGTTTTATACTATTAAACTGCACTGCCATGACAAGAAAAACAAGAAATAATGATACAGCAAAGATAACGAGCAAATCAATAAACGCATCTTGCTGTGCCTCTAGTTCACCAGCTAACGAAACCGTGTAACCATCTTCAACTTCCATATTCTTTAATAACGCTTGAACATCACGATTCACAGCACCCAAATCCCTATCTTCAATATCTGCCATTACTCGAACATACCTTTCACCATCTTGGCGTTCTATCGTTGTTGGAGTCGTAACTGGCATTAAAGAAATATAGTTTGCTAATTTTTTAGGACCTATCGCTGTATTAATTTCATAATCTAACAATGTAGATTGTTTCGTAATAGCTTGATTTGCCTTTAAATTAATCGGCTTTGCTAGGCCATCTTTCACCAATGAACCTACTGGAACATGTTGAAATAAAAATGTCATTTGCTGTTGCACATCCGTCTTGGATATATGATCCTTTTGTAAATTCACTTCATTCCATTGCACGAGTAATTCCTCAGAAAAATGATTTGCATCAGACACGACTGAACGAATCCCGTTTATGTTTTGTAGTTCTGCTGTAACTTGTTTACTAACTTCTACCAAGCCGGCTAGACTTTCCCCACTAATTGTTAACTGCACCGGCAAACCAAATGTACCTTCCGTTGAAGATAGTACATTTACAATTGGGTAATCCTTTTCCAATTGCCGCAAGGAACGCATAATTTCTTCATTTACTTTTACTTGTTCCATCGTTTGTTCGTCTTCAGGCGTCATATTAATAAGCGTAATGAGCATATCATCATTATCAATCACTAAATCATACGCGACATCCGTAATATTTTGTAATTGCTCATGAACTTCTAAAGCAATTTCCTTCCGTTGCTCCGGCGCAACTCCTGGCTCCAACTCAATCATCACTTCCGCATAACGGTTAAAAATATCTGGCATAACAGTCATTGGAATTTTTGTTACAAGTAAAAAGGAACTAATAAAAACAGCAAAGAACAGCGTAATAATCCCAACACTACGGCGTCTTTTCTTTGTAATCCATGCAATGAGTTGACCGTATCGATAAATAATTCCTCTATTTTGCTTCGTTTTCTTTACTTTTACTTTGAGGAAATTCTCTGCTAGCGCAGGAATCCATGTAAAAGCAATGACGACCGAACAAACTAATGTTAAAGCAATCACAATAGCTAATACAAATACAATTTGCCCGACATCATCATCTAAAATCCCGATTGGAAGAAAGACGACAATTGTCGTTAACATGGATGAAATAACAGCGGTAAATACTTCCTTTGTACCACTAATTACCGCAGTTTTATTTGGTATGCCTTGTCGCTTTTTCTTATAGATAGATTCCAAAACAACAATAGACGCATCTACCAACATACCAATCCCAAGGCCTAAGCCAATTAAACTTGCTAGGTTTAAACTATAACCAAACAAATTCATCATCAGCATTGTTAATAAAATAGACGCCGGAATTGATAAACCGATAATCATTGTCGCCCGTATATTTCGCAAAAATAGCAGGAGCACGATAATCGCAATAACACCACCAATTAATATGTTATCCACCACGCCATCAATGGCATTACGAACATAATCAGCTTGACTCACGATTTCTCCGACTTGCATATTTTCAAGTAATCCTTCCTGCTTTATTTTACTAATTTCTGTTCGTACTGCTTCAGACATGTCAAGTTGCGTATAATCCTTCGTCCGGCCAATTTGTAATAAAATAAAATCAGTATCTCCATTCCGCCAAGCAACTTGACTTTGTTCATTCGTTTCTTCTGTTATCGTTGCAATTTCTGCTAACTTTTTTGTACCTTCATGATAGGGTATATTTATATTTTTAATATCCGCTATGGATTTAAAAGTTGTGTCTAATCGAAGTGTTGGTTTTCCCGTTTCTTTGGTGAGTGTACCAATAGATGTACTTGTGTTCGTCTGTTGAATTGCTGAGGTAATAAAGTCTGGTTGGATTCCGAATTCATTCATCTTTTCTACATTTAACGAAATAACAATTTCTTTTTCTTCTGTTCCTACTAGTAAAACTTCCCGAACTTGTGGTAAATCTTCTTACCGCTTCTTTACGACTTGATTAGCAAATTCACTCATCTCTACCATTGTTCCCCCGGTAATATCCATATAAAATTCATACGGATTATCCGTGGATACTTGCATCACAAAAATGTCATTGACCTGTGGAATCTGTTTTGCCAAGCTACTTACTTCTGACTGAAGCTCTTTTGTAACCTCATCTCCCTTTCCACTATCAATCTCAATGGTGAATGAAGTCCCTCTCGTTGTAGATGATGATTGATAACTTTTAACTCCCGCTACGTTTGTCAGCATTTGCTCGGTCGGTATCGTCACAAGTTGTTCCACATCCGTTGCAGGTAATTCATCTGTATCAATCATTACAATCGCTTGATCAAAATCAATTTTCGGAAATAACTCCACATCCATTTTCATCGTCGCATATGTACCTAACAAAAAAATAAACCCGACAAGCAAACCAATAATCTTTTTTCTTTTTAATAAAAACTGTAACAAATTGGACCCTCCCCCTCGACAGATCATGCCAATTATAATATATTCCTTCTGTAATTGAAATAAATTTTCTAATTATTATTATATTTCTTATTTGATAAACTAAAAAAAGCCTCAAGCACGTGAACTGCCTCCCAACTGTTAAATGGTGCCTAACAATGGAGATGGTAGTTCAACTTATGCCTGAGGCTTTACTTTTTTATTATGCACGATTAAAATGAACGGCTTCTTTGTCAGCTATGAAAATATGCGTTTCGCTCGGTTTTGTTTGTGCAATCATTTTTCCATTTCTAAAGGAATATAGCACAGCTGCCTGTTTTCGAATTGCCTCGTAACTATTCTCAGCATCTAGTACAATAAAGTTTGCTGCCTTTCCTTCTTCGATACCGTATTCATCCATTACTTGCAAAGTCTTCGCACTGTTTGTTGTTACCAAATCAATAGATTGCATGATTTCCTCATAACCCATTAGTTGCGCAGCATGAATTCCCATATGCACGACTTGCAACATATTACCAGTTCCTAGTGGATACCACGGATCGAAAATATCATCATGACCAAAACAAACATTTCTTCCCGCTTGCAGTAGTTCTTTCACTCGTGTTAACCCACGTCGTTTTGGATACGTATCAAATCGCCCTTGTAAATGAATATTAACTAATGGATTGGAAACAAAGTTTATATCAGATAAGTGAAGTAAGCGAAATAACTTTGATGTGTATGCGCCATTATACGAACCCATCGCCGTAGTGTGACTAGCAGTTACCCGCGCACCCATTCCGCGTTTATACGCTTCTGCAGCAACTACCTCTACAAAGCGCGACTGTTCATCATCGATTTCATCACAATGAATATCTACCGGCTTATCATATTTTTCAGCTAAATCAAATGCTACCTTTAGTGAGTTCACGCCATCTTCTCTCGTAAACTCGTAATGTGGAATGCCACCAACAACATCCGCGCCTTGCTTCAATGCCTCTTCTAATAATTCCGCTCCATTCGGATAAGATAAAATACCTTCTTGCGGAAATGCGACAAGTTGTAATGTGATAACATCTGCCAATTCTTCCTTTACTTCCAATAGGGCCTGCAGTGCAGTTAGTTCTGGATCCGTCACATCAACATGTGTCCGTACATATTGAATACCTTGGGCAATTTGCCAGCTCAATGCTTGTTTTGCACGATTTTTAACATCTTCTTTTGTAATTGACTTTTTTCGTTGTGCCCAGCGTTCAATTCCTTCAAACAACGTCCCGCTCTTATTCCACTCCGGCTCGCCCGCTGTTAGTGTCGTATCAAGATGAATATGTGGTTCAATAAATGGTGGAAGTACTAGTTTTCCGTGCAAATCCAATACATCCTTTTCTTCAAATTCCCCTTGGAAAATACGCACAATCTTTCCATTTTGAATTTCTATATGCCAGTTACCAGTTCTATTTTGCAATGTTGCATTTTTTATAATCATCATTACCACTCCTACTTTACTTATTTCACACTATCCTTGAACATGTGCAGGTTTTGTTTCCTCCACTTTATTTAACTGCATGCGATTCCCAGCAAACTTACGTACAAGTATTGTGCCTACTACATGCACAAATGCCGATCCAAGCAATGCATTAATTGGAGGTATTCCTGGTATAAATTGTGCAGCACACACACCTAAACCCCAAGCAATTATTGCTATCCAATTTATCTTTTTATGTTTTACTTCAGCAAATGGTGTATAATTCCCTCGGTTTAATATAAAGAAATCCGCTAAAATAATTGCACCAATTGGTGGTAATGCTGCTCCTAAAATATTTAACCAACCGACAAAGTTGTTGTATAGCCACATTGCAGCAAGTGTCCCAAGAATTCCATTAAACACGACAAGCTTTTGCTTTGGAATCTTTGTAATGTTTGATAAACCTAATCCAGAAGCATAAAGCGCATTATCATTCGTCGTCCAAATATTTAAGCCGAGAACAATAATTGCCGGAACAATCAACCCTTGGATAAACATCACTTCGGATACATCCGCTTGTCCAGTTGCAATCGCACCGATCGCACCGAAAACAAACATCAGTGAGTTTCCAATAAAAAATGCAATTACAGTTGAAATAACCGCAGATTTTTTCGTATTTGCAAATCGTGTGAAATCCGGTGTTAGCGTTCCAGCACTAATAAATGAGCCAATACAAATTGTTAAAGCTGCAGCAAGCCCCATCATTTCTGACGGTTCATAGTTTAGTAGACCTTGCATGCCACCAACTGATTCTGTCGCTTTGAAAACAGATGTTGTCCCTAAAATTGTAATAAGTGGTACAGCAATAAAACTAATGATAGCCAATGCCTTCATACCAAAAAATGCGGTGATCGACATAAGCACACCCGCGATTGCAATTAATACATACGTATCAATTCCTGTTACCTTATGAACCGGAACAGCAAACATTGCTACCCCTACACCAAACCATCCAATCTGTGTGAACGCGAGCATAAAGGAAGATAAATAGGATCCCTTTTCTCCAAAAGCATAGCGAGCAAGTAAGTGTGTGGACAATCCAGTTTTAGCAGCCATATATGCAAGTGCACCTGTATAAGCACCTAAAATAAGGTTACCTACTAAAACAATCCCCATAAATTGTATAAAGGTTAACCCCTCACCAAGTGTTCCCCCAGACCACATACTCGCCGAGAAGAATGTCAACCCTAACATAACCACTAACATCCGCCAAAATCCATGTCTACTTGATTGGGGTACAGCCTCCAATGAGAACTCTTTATCTACTTTTTTCATACCAAATTCCTCCTCTATTTGAATTTGGTACCATGGTAGCTTGACTACATAAAAAAACAGGCTATTTGCCGTGTTCCGACAAGTAGCCTGTTTTTACCGTGAATATACGATATTTCCCCCACTAAGCACGTAGGTCAAATATCGCTTCACTCATCCGCTGCCCTTGTCAGCCTCACAGGACTGATTTAAAGGTACCAATATTTAATTTCCTAGATTAGTATTTCAAAAAATGATAAACTTGTCAACAGTTTTTTTCAAGCACACTTCTCATGGATATTGGAGATATCATTACGATTTATACTTATAAACAAATGTAAATGGGAGTTTTTATGCAAATAAAAAAAGCGCCACACGACGCTTTTATCGTACTCTCAGTTTATCTCCATTTCAAAATAATCAATAGCTGACAACAATCCGCATCCTGACTCGTCTTTGACTCAAATTTTACACGCAAAGAATCTGGATTAAAGTGAACTTCTGATGCTGAATCTGCACCGGTTGATTTAATTAACCGAAGCACCTCTTCTGTTTTAGATTCCTGGGCAGCGGTCATCACCTGTTTTCCAAACTCTAATGAACTAGCAAACCGATTTAAAACAAGCGTTGCATCTTGCATTAACTTTCTTGAGATATTCGCCGACTCATGCAAAAGTTTTGGATCAACTTCTGGAAATTGCCGTTGCGTCTCCGCATACATAGTTGTTCTTTGGGGATACGCACAATCCTTTCTATACACATGTGGATAATCTATATATTCATTTCTTCCACAAGAGATTAAAGAATGAGGATTGTCATAACAGCGGTATGGATAAAATGCTGCTCCCCATATTACGGGAACATAGTAACCATTATAAAACGTATTCATGAAATTCCCCCACACGAAACATATCATACTCCTATACTATGACCTACGCGGAGAAAAGTTACGATTTAAAGTTCCCATGTGAACCAGCGTCCATGTCCATCAGTTGTCCCCACAATCTTTTTATGTTCTTTTTTGTCCACAATGGAATCAATATGCAGCTTTGTATCCCACATATTATTGTAAACATGAAAGATATCGCGCCTTTTTCCAATGAAACGAATGTTTTCAAGTAACCGATTTTTTAATGCTTCTGGAAATTGATTTGCTACATGTGTATGAAACACACAAACAATCGCATCTTCGGAGATTTTATCCACAACTTGTGGAAGTAATTGTACACCATCTCCTTCCATGAAATGAAGTTCATCTTGATATCGATCCACTTGATTAGCAGCCATCTGGAATAACATGCGGCGGTCTTCATGTTCTGGCCAAATTAATGCTTGTAACCACAAGTAATCTTCGGCGTTCATCACATCATTAATATGCAAATCTAGGCCATACCGACAATTTACACTTGGCATTTCTTTTGGTATGTATGGTTGCTGCTCCCCTTTAACCTCTGAAATAATATAACCGTCCTTATCGTCTCCAATCGTACTCCCGTTGTACACATAGCGATATGTATCCCACAACAATTGAAAGCCAGCACTTGTGCCGATTTCTACTAAGGCAAGCGGCTTATTTATCTTCTCATAAATATAGGAAAAAACAGGTAATAAATATGCACAACGTCTCACTTCATTTGTTTGCACCAATTTCGTTTGTAAAAGATGCGTCATCTCCTGTTCATTTTGAAGACAAAAAGCTCGAAATACGGGATATGCTTCTACAGCATCTACTGGATTTTCTGTCATACTCGCATAGTAGTTGTGAAGTTGTTGCTTCCCTTTTCCTTTTAACAATAAATAATGTACAGCACCAAACAACATATTTGGTACAGGCTGCCCTGATCTTGTCTGCTTGCATAGTTCTAGCAAACGATCATCACGGGAAATTTGTTTAGCTAAATGGTAGTATAATTGACTTGAATGACGACATTCCCTTTCAGCAAAGACCTGAAACGATTGAGATAAACGTGCCAAATCCATCGTATCCCCACCTTTTAACGTACTCTTTCCTGCATATTTCCTTTCCAAGTTTGCTATAAACATGAGAGGCATGTGAAAATTAACGACGATTGTGTCAAAACAACAATCCTTTTAAAAAACAGGCAAAATGAAAAGAGGCAGCACTAAAACAATGCCTCTTCTTCGTTGGATAATTCAAGCCAAAAGGGATATGTGCTTACTGCAATTATTAACGTACTAATCAATATGACAAGCGTTGTTACAGGGCTAAGGGAGAATATTAATTTTAAAATAAACGTTATTGGCAATATCAATAAAATGAGTGTATTCTTTTTCCTTGTCTTCGCTGTCGGATATTGTGACTCTCCGCAACTTGGGCAAGTCATACTTGTATTTAATGTAAACATCTTTCTACATGTTTGGCCAAACGTCCATTTCGTTTGGCACTGGTTACAGACTGGCATATGATAATGCACCCCCCTTTTCTTTCACCTATACACAACAAATACCGCTCCACCAATCACGATAACTGTTGCCAAGACTGCTAGTAAAGGCCAATTGCTAGCTATCTTTTGTTCACTACTTACTACTTCCTTTTGAAAACTATCTTCCATCCTACAAACGTGGCGATAAGCAATATTCCCAAATAAATATACAAGCCAAAAGTTACATGCAACATAATAAAATGAATGAATGCCAACACTCCGACAATAATCATGAGTAAGAAAAGCGTTAACGAGTTTCCACCTTGTTGTCCCGCCTCATACGGTTCAGAAAATGGATAAGCTCCTTTATTTACAATTACATAAGAAATCAATGTATATAAGATGGCCGCCACAAATATAACGATTAAATCTGGAATAATTCTTACTGAAAATATAAAAACAAATGAGATTGCTACAAGAAGATATATAGGTACATATAACCTCACAATAAACGCCTTCAATGTTGCGCTATACACAGTAGCACTATCCGTATAAGGCGTTACTTGAAAAATCCAACTCCCCTTATACTTACTCGAAAACCTCAACATAAAGACGACTGTACCAATAATAATATTTATAAAATAAATCATGAAGTATAATTTACTCGTTGTAAAGTCTACAGATGTCCCCATGTTCATATTATTAAGTAAGAAAATAAACGGAAAAGCGAGTGCCATACCTAACGATGGATATACCTTCAATTTAAAATCACGCTCTTGACTCATCATAAGAGATGCATACTTAAAATAAGCCCGTTCCGTTTTATTAAAACAAACAACTCTCGCAAAAAGGTTTAAAAGAGGCCGGCGTTTCCTTTTCTTCTTTTCCGTTTCTTCCATTAACTTCTGCAAATTGCTTTCAAATACAGGCATGAATCGATAGTACAGCATAAAGGCTACAACCGGTCCAATCACCGCTAACAATGAAAGTAATGCAATGCCAAAAGAAAAGTCTTGATTAAAGAACAGTTGAAAAGGAGCGGCAAACCATATAGGCGGAATGAGTAGATGCCACCAAGAAAATTGATAGACAATATTTAAATCAACTATATCAAATAGCCGAATGAGCACTTGATAGCCGATAACAACGGCAATGGCTAAAAATATTTGTACATAATTAATAATGTCCTTTAGTCGCTCACTATCAAAATATTTCAAGATAAAAATATAAATGAGTGCAGTTATCGCCAAAATAAATAACACTAAAAAAATAACTTCTAAAAAAAAGAGCAGAAATACAAAAAAGCCTTGCACACCAATCATAAATACAGACGGGATAACTAAAAACGCCCCGGTTATAAGTGACAAATATATACCAACGTGAATTAATTTTGCTGCATTAATTGTTCGTGTATCAATCGGCTTCGTACCTAAAATTGTTTTATCACGGACATCGAGTAATACCGACGAGAAATCAGCAATCATAGATGTCATTAAAATAAACATTGCCATTCCAAATATAATTGCCATCTGCATCATATAATGGTCAATCCACATAAACGGAACTAGTATTAATCCGTAAAGCCCATAAATTAGCAATGACTTCAAAAACTGATTCGTGTCTGCTTTCTTTTTAGACATATCTTGATTAAAAATGGTTGGAACTCTTCGCTTATCCATTGTCAATTTCATCTTAATAATCTTTCGCATCATGTCATAATCAATATGTAATTTATGAAACAGAGATTGAAAGCGATCTAAAATCTTTAGGGAACGAAAATCACTCATTTTCATCACCTACTGATTTCCCATCTCTCACATTTTCCGTTACTTGCTCTCGGACACTCTCATTCGTAATAATTTTGACAAACTGCTCGGCCTTTTCTCTATGTTCGTCAAATCCTGTTAATTGATTAAATATATTTTCTAAGGAACCTTCCTTACTTTCCACTTGGAGTTCCTCAAATGAACCATCTGCACGAATTTGTCCATCAGCAATTAACACAATGCGATTACTTATTTTCTCTACAACATCCATAATATGCGATGAATAAAAGATTGTCTTACCACGTTTAGCAAGTTCTTCTAAAATGTCTTTCATAATCATGACACTATTTGCATCCAGACCACTTAATGGTTCATCCAGAAATATTAAATCCGGATCATGTAGGAGGCTAGAAGTGATCAACACCTTTTGCTTCATTCCTTTAGAAAATGAGGAAATACGCGCATGGAAAACATCTGCCATTTCAAACGCCTGCATTAAGTTCTCTGCCTTTTGCTCAGCCTCTTCCGCATCAAGACCGTACAATTCCCCTACGAAGGTTAAATACTCACACGCAGTCAAGTTATCATAGATCTCCGCATTCTCAGGTACATAACCAATCTTCTTCTTATAGGCATGATTTCCAGTTAAAATATCTTCTCCAAACACCTCTACTTTTCCACCATACCCATCAACAAGACCTAAAATGATTTTTAACGTCGTACTTTTCCCTGCACCATTTGGTCCAATGTAACCGATAATTTGCCCTTTATGTACATCTAAATCTATTCCATTTAATACATGTTTTTCGGAATACTGCATCGTGAGATTCTTTAACGATATGATTGGTTCCGTATTCTCAGTCACTTTAACCACCAACTTTGTACTTTTTTCTAACATAACAATGTATATACTATTTTGCAAGGGACTTTTCACTATAGGGTGAAATTTCAATCAGCAGAGGCTTTCACACCTGCTCCTACAATTTTTTAGTTAGACAAATCCATTTTTTATGAATTGCCGAAGTCACATGTATCATGCTCAATTCCAAAGGTCAGGGCCTACAACACATATTATCTAAGTCTTCTATCTTACATTTATATAAAAACTAAGTAATTAGAACTAGGATTATTTCATTATTTTTATATAAAATGCAAAAATTGTATTACCTCATGAAACTTTTCATGATACATTGCGTATGAATACTATCTAGAAAAACAAAAAGGTGAGGAGAAATGTCATGAAAAAATGGATGTTAATGATTACATTAATCTTAACAATTGGTCTAGTAGGTTGCGGCAATAAAGCCGAACCAGTTGATGGAACGAAAAAAGAAAAGGTAAGTGAATTAACTGCGGAAGAAGTATATAAAAAGGCTTTAGCAGCTGCTGAAAAAATAAACAGTGCCGAACTCACAATGGATATAAAGCAAAAGATTAATATACCTAGTGAAGATATAGCGATTGATTCTACAACTAAAATGGATGCACAGATGATTCTCGATCCACTAGCAATGTATCAAAATGGGAAAATTTCGATGTCTATGGATGGGGAATCTATGGATATGAACATGGAGCTGTACCTATCAGATAACGCCATATATACATACGACAGTGAGTCAGAGAAGTGGTTGAAGATGGATGGTTCAATGCTCGAGATGATGGCCAACCAACAACAAGATCCAACAGATCAATTAAAGATTCTCGAGCAATTTACTAAAGACTTAAAGTTTACGCAAACAGATGATGCATTCATACTTGAACTAACAGCTGATGGCGATAAAGTAAAAGAAATATCTTCAGAATTAATGAAAGAATATATGCCACAAGAATTAATGGAGCAATTTAATGAAATAGGTCAAGATATGCTTGATGCCTTAACCGTAAAAACATTAACATATGAAATGGAATTCGATAAAAAGACATTTGATCTTAAAGATTTAGACATGGCCATGGATATGTCATTTGAAATTGATGGAGAGACACTTGACATTAATCAAGAGGTAAAAGCTACTTATCAAAGTATAAACAGTATTGATAAGATAGAAATTCCACAAGACGTTATTGACTCCGCGATTGAGATGTAATCAAAACAATGAAGGGTCTGACCCCTCGTTCAACTACTATATTTAGTAAAAAAACTCATTTTATCATACTACATGTAGTGGTTGGGGGGTCTGACGCTTTGGTCTTATCTAACTACGTTTCACTTTTCCATCAGGATAGAAGTATAAACTTAATTTTAGTATTGTTGCTTATATGTGTTAGAAAATACCCTTATGACAGTCCCACGTTCATTCCGTTATGCCCAACCACTTCTCAAGTCCCCTCTTATCAAAGGTGCTACCCACTCATAGTACAACATCACAGTCGTCTGATTATTCCACGCCCCCACCATTTCCTTCCCTTTATTTTCACTACTCCATGTTGCAAATTTTAATCGTAGACATAATTAGGTGAGCCTTCCTGTTTCCCGTTTTCGTAATCTTGATTCAAACAAATTTTTATAAGTTGTAGAAAAGGCACAAAAAATTATTCCCTTTTCAGCCTTTTCATGTAATAATTATTCCGTTATGCAATTATTGAGCCAAATTGGGTATGGTAAAAAATGAATAGTCTTTTACCTGAACGGGAAGATATATACATACTCTTTACATATGATTAAAAAATAAGGGAGAGTGGCAATGACGGACCAACAAATTATTCAATTCAAAAATGTAACAAAGCAGTTTGGTGACGACCAACCTGTATTAAATGAAGTAAGCTTTGAAATTGAACGTGGGAAATTTTATACATTATTAGGACCCTCTGGTTGTGGAAAAACAACAATTTTACGATTAATTGCTGGTTTTATGGAGCCAACGTCCGGGGAAATATACTTTGACGGGAAACTTTGCAACCACATCCCCGCAAATAAAAGACAAGTAAATACAGTATTTCAAGATTATGCACTTTTTCCTCATTTAAATGTATTTGAAAATGTCGCTTTCGGTTTGCGGATAAAAAAATTAAAAAATAAAGTAATTGAAGAGAAAGTAAGACAAGCTTTAAGTTTTGTGAATTTAGGTGGTTATGAGCATAGAGAAATTAAGGAGATGTCTGGTGGACAACGTCAACGTGTTGCCATCGCACGCGCAATTGTAAATGAACCGGAAGTAATTTTACTAGATGAACCACTATCTGCATTAGATTTGAAGTTAAGGACACAAATGCAGTATGAACTTCGCCAATTACAACGTAGACTTGGAATTACATTTATATTTGTCACACATGATCAAGAAGAAGCACTCGCAATGTCAGATGAAATCTTCGTCCTAAATAAGGGGAAAATTCAACAGAGTGGTACACCGATTGATATCTACGATGAGCCAATTAACCGCTTTGTTGCTGACTTTATAGGAGAATCAAATATCGTAAAAGGTACGATGATTGAAGATTTTCGCGTGGCGTTCGTCGGGCAGCAATTTGAATGTGTCGATCAGGGAATGAATAAAAACGAGCCAATTGAAATTGTCATCCGTCCTGAAGATTTAGCTATTACCTCTCAAGAAAAAGGAAAGTTAAAAGTAACCGTTGTTTCCCAGTTATTCCGCGGTGTACATTACGAAATTATTGGTCAAGACGCTGCGGGGAACGAATGGCTCGTCCATTCTACTAAGAAAGCTCAAGTTGGGGACCAAATTGGTTTAGACTTTGAGCCTGAGGCTATCCACGTCATGCGCTTTGGAGAATCAGAAGAAGACTTCGATCGACGTCTTGAAGCATATGCGGAGGACGATGAACGTGAATAAAAAGCTAACTCGCCAATTATATTCAGTTCCGTATTTACTTTGGATAATTTTGTTTGTTATCACGCCAATCATTCTCGTATTATATTATTCCTTTTTTGATATTGAGGGGAACTTTTCCTTCGTTAACTATCAAAAATTTTTTACACCTGTTTATTTAAAAATGACATTTAGTTCTTTTTGGTATGCCTTTTTAATTACGGTTATCGCATTACTTATTTCGTATCCTACTGCTTATGTTTTAACGAAGACAAAACATAAACAATTATGGCTACTTCTCATTATTGTACCGTCTTGGGTAAACCTTTTATTGAAGGCCTATGCATTTATCGGTATATTTGGACAGCATGGCATGGCAAACAACATATTGGATATTATCGGAGTAGGTTCGAGACAAATTTTATTTACTGATTTTAGCTTTATATTTGTGTCGGTCTACATATTTATCCCTTTTATGATTTTACCAATATTTAATGCGCTCGATGAATTAAATCCGTCCCTACTTGATGCGGCAAACGACTTAGGTGCGAGCCGCTGGACAACATTTAAACGTGTTATTTTTCCGTTAACAATAGATGGTGTGAAATCTGGATGCCAAATCGTCTTTATCCCTGCTTTATCGTTATTTATGTTAACAAGATTAATTGCCGGTAGCCGCGTCATTACACTTGGTACCGCAATTGAACAGCATTTTCTTGTCACACAAGACTGGGGGATGGGATCTACGATTGCCGTCTTTTTAATACTTGCCATGTTTCTTGTTATGTTAGTAACGAGAGACCGAAAGCGAGGTTTGTAATATGAGGCAAAAAGCGTCACTTAAATCCAGGTTGTTTTTAATTTTTGTTTTCGCTCTTTTATATACCCCCATCTTTTACTTAATCTTTTACTCTTTCAACAGTGGGGGAACGATGAGCAATTTCAAAGGATTTACACTGGAATGGTATCGAGAAATTTTTCATGATACCCGACTCATGATTATCGTCTTAAATACGTTAGTCATTGCATTACTTTCATCTATTATCGCAACTGTAATTGGTGTTATTGGTGCTTTGGCTATTTATTCGTATCGAAAGAGTAGAACAAAAAATACGGTACTCTCTTTAAATAATGTACTAATTATCAGCCCTGATGTAATTATGGGTGCTTCGTTTTTAATCTTATTTACAATTGCAGGTATTAAACTCGGCTTTTATTCAGTGCTACTATCGCATATTGCGTTTAGCATTCCGATTGTCGTTTTACTTGTCTTGCCGAAGCTTTCAGAAATGAGCCCATCATTAATCGACGCTGCTCGTGACCTTGGTGCGAGTCAATGGGATGTATTATCCAAAGTAATTTTACCTTACATTACACCAGGTGTCTTTGCTGGTTTCTTTATGGCACTTACGTATTCCTTAGATGACTTTGCAGTTACTTTCTTCGTAACGGGGAATGGATTTTCTACTTTATCAGTGGAAATATACTCTTTAGCAAGACGTGGGATTTCACTTAGTATTAACGCATTGTCTGCCGTACTGTTTGTCGTCACGATTATGCTTGTTGGAATTTACTACTTTATTAGCCAACGGGCAAATGTAAAAGAGGTGGCTATTAGAAAATGAATAAACTCATTCGAACCCTTATAGCTTGCCTCATCGTAAGCGCCTTGCTGTTATATATCATCCACGAGTTGAATAAATCTGAAGGATATGCCGGCGCTGATACATTAACGATATTTAATTGGGGCGACTATATCGATACGGATTTAATTAAGCAATTTGAAAAAGAGACTGGTATTAAGGTTATTTATGAAACATTCGATTCAAACGAGGCAATGCTTACGAAGATTCAGCAAGGCGGGACAACATATGATGTCGCCGTTCCATCTGAATATATGGTAGAAAAGATGTACGAGGATGAATTACTGTTACCGCTAGATCAATCAAAGCTACCAAATTTAAAAAATATAGACGAGCGGTTTTTAAATCTTCCGTTTGACCCCGGCAATAAATATTCCATTCCATATTTTTGGGGGACCGTTGGTATTACATTTAACCGTAAACTCCTACCAAATAAAGAGTTCGATAGTTGGAACGATCTATGGGATAAAGATTTAAAAAACCAAATTTTATTAATTGATGGTGCGCGGGAAATCATCGGTATGGGCCTCAATAGCCTAGGCTACTCATTAAATGATACAAATAAAGCACACTTACAAGAAACGCTAGAAAAACTTGAAACATTAACACCAAACGTAAAAGCTGTTGTTGGTGATGAGAACAAATTACTCATGCAAAATAACGAGGCTGCAATCGCTGTTATTTGGTCCGGTGATGCAGCAGATATTATGGGTGAAAATGAAGATGTAGACTATGTTGTACCGAAAGAAGGATCAAATTTGTGGTTTGACAATTTTGTTATTCCAAAAACAGCGAAAAACGTGGACGCTGCATACAAATTCATTAATTTCATGCTTGATCCTAAAGTCTCTGCCCAGAATACGGAATATGTTGCCTATTCCACGCCAAATAAAGAAGCATTAAAATATATGGATCCTGAAATGGTAGAAGATGAGCGATTTTATCCAGCTACCGAAATTACGAAAAAACTTGAGGTCTATCAAAATCTTGGTCGAAAAAATCTTGCCTATTATAATGATTTATTTTTAGAATTTAAAATGCATCGGAAATAGTATGTTTAAAGAGGTTGTAAACGAAGGCGCTCTTCCCTTTGTTACACCTCTTTTTATTTTTGCCCTGGTTTCTAAATTTACATAACATTTACACTTAATTAAAACTAGCTCAACAATTCCCCTTTATACTTGAAATTGTAAGGAACTACAAAAACTACAAACATTTATCCAAAAAGGGGAGGACAATGGCATGAAGTTTAAAAAGTTATTATTACTTCTTATGTTCATGATTGGAGCTGTTATTACGACTGCATGTTCGGACAAGGTTGGAGCTGACGAACCTCAAAAAAAGGCGGACACAGAAGAGAAAGCTTCAGATGGTTCAAAAGATAGTGCAGAGAAAAGTAAAGAAACCGCAGCATTATCGGGTAGTGTTGTCATTGACGGATCTGGTACAGTCTATCCACTGATGGCACGAATTGCAGAAGAGTATATGCTAACAGAACAAGAAGGTGTCTCTGTAGAAGTGAGTCGAGCAGGCACAAGTGCTGGTTTCAAAAAATTCCTTGAAGCAAATGGTACAGATTTTAATGATGCTTCACGCCAAATCAAAGAAGAAGAGCAAGCGAAAGCCGACGAGTTAGGAATTGAAATAAAAGAATTAAAAGTTGCTTTAGACGGCTTAACATTCGTTATTAATAAAGAGAATGATTGGGCTACTGAAATGACCGCTGAAGATATAAAGAAAATATTCTTAGCTGATGGCGACATCACAAAATGGTCTGACATTAATTCAGATTGGCCAGACGAGGAAATAAATACGTACGGTCCAAACGAAAACCATGGTACATATGAATTTTTCTATGAAAATGTACTAGAAGAACAAGATTTAATGAATAACGTAAATTTACAGCAAGAATATTCCACACTTGTCAAACTCATTTCAGACGATAAAAATGGCATTGCATTTTTCGGATTTGGATACTATGCGACAAACCAAGATGTACTTCAAGCGGTTGCCGTGGACTTTGGAGAAGGTGCTATTGTACCGTCCCTTGACACAATTGCGGAGGATGGTGACTATGCCCCGTTCACTAGACCAGTATTTACGTACTTAAATGTAAATCATGCCATTCAGAAACCACAAGTATTAGACTTTGCAAAATATGCACTAGACAACATCAATGTTTTTGCTGGTGAAACTGGCTTTGCACCAATACCGCATGATGAAATACAAGAAAACTTAGATTTTCTAGAGGAATTAAAATAACTGTTATGGATTACCTAGTTGTTTCTTAGTTCAATATAGCACCCCCTGTTGAGGATGAGATTGCAATTGGCCATCTCATCTTCTTATCTCATTTAGAAAGGAAAAAATATATGCAAATGAATGTGAGTGTACGAGATTTAATGAGGCAACAAAAGAAACGAAGAGTCTATATACAAAGGTTAGAGAAACTCATCCCATTCTTCCTATTCATCATAGCATGTGGTTCAGTCCTCACCACGCTTGGGATTATTTATACACTGCTTTCAAATGCAATAGCATTTTTTTCTCATGTCTCCATTTGGGAGTTCTTTACGAGCACTGTGTTGAAACCATTAAGTAAAGAACCGCAATTTGGTGTCTTACCTTTAGTGGCAGGTACATTGACATCAACCGTTATCGCAATGTTTGTTGCAACTCCTATTGGATTAATGGTTGCCATTTACTTAAGTGAATTTGCTTCTTCACGCGCAAGAAAAATTCTTAAACCAATTTTGGAATTACTAGCCGGCATTCCGACCATTGTGTATGGCTTTTTTGCCTTCACATTCGTTACGCCTATCTTACAAAAGGTCATTCCAAGTTTAGAAGCAACAAATATTTTAAGTCCTGGAATAGTGATGGGGGTCATGATTATTCCGATGATTGCTTCGTTATCAGAAGATGCCATGAATGCTGTACCAAATACATTAAGGGAAGGCGCGTTAGCTTTAGGTTCCACACGTTTTGAAATGGCCCTCAAAGTTGTCATACCTGGTGCATTGTCAGGAATAATCGCTTCTATCGTTCTTGGCATATCCCGAGCAATTGGTGAAACAATGATTGTCACCATTGCAAGTGGTAGTTCAAAAAACTTCTCCTTTGATGTCACACAATCCATGCAAACGATGACCGCATATATTGTCGAAGTTACTGGCGGTGATGCACCAGCAGGATCAACAATTTATTACAGTCTATATGCTGTTGCCTTGACCTTATTTATATTTACGCTTTTGATGAACTACGTTGCTAGTATGATAACTAAGAAATTTAAAGAAGATTACTAAGATAGGGGGAAAGAAAAGATGAAACCAATGGACTTTTCAACAACGACAGATAGAACCAGATTCAGAATTACGGTTAACACAATTGCAAAAGGAGTATTCTTCCTATCTACTATTTTTTGTTTACTTGTTCTCAGTCTTCTTTTATATCGTGTATTTTCTCAAGGTATCTCTTGGATTAACATCGACTTTTTAACCGGAAAACAATCTACTCAAGCAGAAAGGGCAGGTATTTTTGGTGCTATTTTAGGAACCCTTTGGTTAATGGTCGTCGTCACTCCTGTTACATTATTTTTCGGCGTCGGAACAGCCATTTATTTAGAATTATACGCAAGAAAAGGAAGGTTTCAATCTTTCATCCAAACAAATATCGCTAACTTGGCCGGTGTACCGTCTATTGTCTACGGCATTCTTGGAATGACGGTATTTGTTCGTGCATTAGATCTCGGTAATATCATCCTTGCGGGCGGTTTAACCATGTCATTACTTATTTTACCTATCATTATCGTTGCCAGCCAAGAGGCTATTCGTGCAGTACCTTATCAACTTAGCGAGGCTTCTTACGGTTTAGGAGCGACCAAGTGGCAAACAGTAAAGCGTATTATTTTGCCTGCAGCTTTACCAGGTATTTTAACTGGTGCCATTCTTTCTCTCTCACGTGGAATAGGTGAAACAGCTCCACTTGTCGTCATTGGCATTCCGGCACTATTGATTCCATTTCCGAATGGTATTTTTGATAAATTTACAGTTTTACCAATGCAAATATATTATTGGACATTAGATTCTACACTTGTTGCGGAATATGCGAATCTTGCTGCTGCGACGATTGTTGTTTTACTCGTGTTACTTGTTACCTTAAATGTTACTGCGATTATGTTGCGGAATAAATTCCAACATCGGTTTTAGGAGCTCGTCTCTGAATACAGCGGTTAAAACAGCTACTGTAAGGAAGCGATTAAGTGGTAGATATTGTTTTTATAAAGGTTGTGGATACTGCACAATATACTCAAACTGTGAACTAACTATCTTTTAGATGAGTGCATAACTCGCTACGAAAATACACTTCGCTTTCCGCGGGCGGCTGTTGAGCCTCCTCGAGCTAACGCTCTGTGGGGTCTCATCTAGGCCTTTCCTCCCGCAGGAGTCTTCGTGTATTTTCTCCGCTAGTATTTGTATTTTAAAATTGTGAAATCTATTATTCATTACTTAATTAGATATTCAGATTTTGCACAATAAAATGCGTTCTTTGCATTTTTGAGGAGTCAACTGTCCTTCACTCCAAACAACCGCGATGATTATGCTAATCAATCTTTGTAAGTCTTATAAGAAACATACTTCAAAGGGAAAATACTTGTGTACAATTGATATGCATGCATTGGTAGAGAATTTACCCTTTATTAAATACTGTCACTTAGCGCAGGCGGAATACGTAGACTCCTGCGGGAACAGCACGAGTCCGAAGACCCCGCAGCGCGATTTAGAGGGGGGCCGACTAACTACGGCCTTTGCGGCCAACGTCGACATACCCCAGTGTTGGGGCAAGGCAGGTTAAGTTCGCGACGTCCTGTCGCAACACCTGCACTAGCACGTCCTGTGCGTCGGAAACCCCACAGGAAATAATTTAAGGAGGGCCGACTAAATACGGCCTTTGCGGCCAACGTCGGCATACCCCAGTGTTGGGGCAAGGCCGTGCCCGCGGAAAGCGAAGTATTCTGCCGGAGCGAATTCACGCTCCCATTCGTTATAAAATAAGTAAAAGAAGCAAGTTTTCACTAGTTCGCAATATACGTCTACTATGTAAATTAAAATAAATGGTAATTGGAAAGTATAAACCAAAGGAGTGTTTTCATGAGTGCGATTACTGTATTAAGTCAACCAAAGACAAATATAATGGAAAAGGATACTGAACATGTAGAGCGGGTCGAGCTTATTAAGAAACCTGTATTTCAAACAGAAGACTTCCATTTATGGTACGGGGACACACATGCTTTAAAAAATATTAATCTAACCATACATGAAAAAGAAGTTACAGCAATAATTGGTCCATCCGGTTGTGGAAAATCAACTTATTTAAAAACATTAAATCGTATGGTCGAACTTGTTCCAGGAGTAAAAACATCCGGTAAGATTGTATATCAAAATCAGGCGCTTTCTGATTATCCAGTTGAGGAACTACGCTCACGTGTTGGTATGGTATTCCAAAAGCCTACCCCATTTCCAAAGTCTATATACGAAAATGTCGCGTACGGCCCGAAAATTCACGGTATCCGTAATAAACTAATTTTAGATGAGATTGTTGAGAAGAGCTTGCGCGGTGCTTATATATGGGATGAAGTAAAAGACCGTCTCCATACGAACGCCTACCGCTTATCAGGTGGGCAACAGCAACGTCTTTGTATTGCACGTTGTTTAGCAATCGAGCCTGAGATTATTTTAATGGATGAACCAACATCCGCACTTGATCCTAAATCAACCTTAAAAGTCGAGGAATTAATTCGTGATTTAAAAGATAAATATGCGATTACGATTGTCACACACAACATGCAACAGGCAGCAAGGATTTCTGATCGCACAGCATTCTTTTTGGATGGAAAAGTTGTAGAATACGATCAGACGAATACAATCTTTCATCATCCTCATGATAAGAGAACAGAAGATTATATATCAGGTAGGTTTGGATAACAGCAAAACGGGTATAATCACTATAACCCTATTTCTCAACTCTTTTCTTTTTAACTTCCCCTATGAAATAAAGGTTGGACCAACTTACTCGTTAAGTTGGTCTTTTTTTGTGTTATATTTGTTCATGACAGATGTGTAGTAGGTTTTTCCTTCCTTGGCCAAAATGAATAAATAAAGGAACATAGCCCATGAATGATTAACGTTATTCCCCATACTCCTGTTACATCATTAAATTGTTTCAGGTCATGAATCTGAATCCATTCTAAAAAAGTAAGTTTTGATACAAACCATTCTCCAAATTGATTTAAATTAAATACTTTCCAAACAACGAAATCTTGCGATATAAAGAATCCTATTTGGAAAATAACAAACACCACAAGATGCACGTACCATATCATTCGGGACTTTCTCCCATCCGCACGATAATCCTCTTCGGTTGTTAATCTAGGCATACTTCATCTCCCTCCAAATATAAATTAAAATTCCTTCCGGTTATATGTTTATTGACACAAGTATGACATCTATAACAACATTGATAAGACGATAAAAGTTATGATGAAATATATACCAAACCAAATAGAAATAAAGTAGGCTATATACCTTCATGCTCCCCACCTTATCAATCTACTAGTTAAATTTATAGTTATCCGTATATACCCTAGATTCTTTCATCCCCTTTGGAAGCTTTTGAATTTCCAAATAATATCTTCCTTCGCCTAGGTTTACACTTTTGTTCATATCTTCATTATTTTTTGCTTGAATAAGGAGATTTAACTTTTTGTATTCCAATTTAGGTTTTTCACCATACACAATAAAGTAGTTTTTGTATTGATCATACCCATATTTATTATCACCGTATGCTACTGTCAATATTTTATTATCCTTTAAAATAACGTAGCCCAATTTATCTTCTTGACTAATAAACAGAGCAATTTGTTGCGTCTTATTAAAGTCAACAATCTTTTCTATACTTTTCACCATGATTTGATCCCCTATCGCAGTAAAAGATTCAATTTCCCTTTTCAAATCAGGCTTTTCAACTTTTACATTTGCATAAACTTTATGAGTCGAATGATAGATGTTAAATATACCTAATCCACCTATAAGTATCGAAATTGCCAGTAATATCTTTTTCAACTTCATCACACCATCCCCATTTGTTTTTTTGAAGAAATTGCAATATAAAAATCTATAAGAAGTGAATATTCAGTCACCAAAAGCACGATTATAGTTTATCAAATTTTAACCCTTATGATTACTATCCAATGTTTAAATGTATAACCTTAATAGGCATCTCTACGAATCATAAGAGGGAGTACATCATTCGCACTTATTCTATATTTTAATATTATCATAAACAGGCAGCTTTAGGGGTGGGTTATTACTGAAAGTTTCGACATAAACCGACACCTTTTACTACAAAGACGCTAGCCATTCCACTTAATTGGAAAAAGAGAGAACCCCATATTAATATAACAAATATCAATTCTCCACCTCTTTCTTTCACATTTAAATAACATTATGATACATATTGCTAGGACAAACAACTTATCAAGCGTTCATAAATATAACAGCAATATATAGATAAATATTTAATCACATATTATATGTAATTAATACGGGATGAGTGAACATAAATTCGGGTCTTTTGATTCATTTAAAGGAACGCATGTTTCCTTACGGTGTTTTCATGCTATAATAGAGAAGTACAATGAGGCGTTCTTGGGTGGCGACTCACTCCCTGATTGCTGAAGGGGGGTGATGCCTATATGACGGTTTTTGAAGCGCTTGTATTAATGATTTCGTTTGGAACATTAATTATTGCGATACTGTCACATGCAAAAAAATAACCACCCTATACGCCTGACGAGCATGGTAGGGTGATTTTTGTATTTATCCCACTATGTGAGTCGCCCCCTTGAGGGCTATTGTACAGGGCCGTTGGTGCAGCAACACCAACGGTCCTTCTTATTATATGTGCTTCATTTTACATTATTATAATAAACAAAACATTATTTGTCACGGCTTCTTACATATTTATACTCGGTTTTATCTTGTTTTAAACCATTACTTTACAAATATCATTTGTAAATTCTACTGGATCTTTTACCGGTAGCCCTTCAATAAGTAGCGCTTGATTATATAGCAAGTTTGTATATAACGTAAACTTCTCCTTATCCGCATCGAATGCAGCCTTCAAGGATTCATACACATCATGCTCCGTATTAATTTCCAATACCTTCTCTGCTTCAACATGCTGATTGTTTGGCATTTGATTTAATACTTTTTCCATTTCAAGTGAAATATCTCCGTCTGTTGCTAAACATACTGGATGCGTACGTAAACGTTTCGATACACGTACTTCTTTTACTTTATCACCTAGAATTGTTTTCATTTCGGCAAATAAATCTTTATGTTCTGTTGCTTCCTTTTCCGCCTTTTTATCTTCTTCTGTTGTATCAATTCCAAGGTCACCGCTCGAAACGGAACGGAATTCTTTTTCTTTATATTGCATGAGCATTTTAATTGCAAATTCATCAATTTCATCAGTGAAATATAAAATTTCATAGCCTTTATCCGCAACTAATTCAGTTTGTGGTAATTTTTCGATACGTTCATTCGATTCACCAGTCGCATAATAGATATATTTCTGATCTTCTGGCATGCGCTCTACATATTCTTCTAAGCTAACAAGTTTCTTCTCTTTGGATGAGTAGAACAGAAGTAAATCTTGTAATGTTTCTTTGTTCGCGCCAAAGTCACTATATACGCCATACTTCAATTGACGGCCAAATGCATCATAAAACTTCTCGTATTTCTCTCTTTCGTTACGAAGCATTTGTGTCAATTCACGCTTAATACGACGGGTAATATTTTTCTCGATTAACTTCAACTGACGATCATGTTGTAACATTTCTCGTGAAATATTTAGTGATAAGTCTTCAGAATCGACCATCCCTTTCACAAAACTAAAATAATCAGGGAGTAAGTCCGCACACTTGTCCATAATTAACACGCTATTTGCATATAGCTCTAAGCCCTTTTCATATTCCGCTGTATAATAATCATATGGCATCGTTTCTGGAATATATAAAATGGCATCATAACGAATGGAACCATCTGCTTTAATATGCGCATGCTTTAACGGTTTATCAAAGCCATAATGTTTTTCTTGGTAGAAATTGACGTAATCCTCATCTGTCAATTCACTTTGGTTCTTTCGCCAAATAGGTACCATACTGTTAATTGTTTCTTCTTCCTTGTAATCAACATACTCATCGGACTCGTCATCTTTCGGCTTACTTTTTGTTACTTCCATTTTAATTGGATAGCGAATAAAATCGGAGTATTTCTTAATAATTTCCTTCAGACGGTACTCTTCTAGAAACTGATCATAGTCTTCATCTTCCGTACTTTCCTTGATACTTAAAATAATTTCAGTTCCGACAGATTGTTTATCATGTGAATCAATCGTATAACCCTCTGCACCATCTGATTCCCAAACATATGCCTCGTCACTATCCACAGAGCGACTAATCACTTTCACTGTATCTGCCACCATGAACGCAGCATAGAAGCCGACTCCGAATTGACCGATTATATCATGACCATCTGTTATTTCATTTTCCTTTTTAAATGCTAACGATCCACTCTTTGCAATCGTACCTAAGTTCGTTTCAAGTTCCTCTTTCGTCATTCCAATTCCAGTATCAGTAATCTTCAAAACCCGTGTGTCTTTATCTGCCTCAATTTGAATAAAATAATCGTCCTTATCAAAGGTTAACGCGTCATCCGTTAACGTTCTATAGTACATTTTATCTATCGCATCGCTTGCATTAGATATCAGTTCACGTAAGAACACTTCACGATGCGTATAAATAGAATTAATCATCATTTCCAATAATCGTTTTGATTCCGCTTTAAAAGCAATTTTACTCATTTTATTTCTTCTCCTTCCGTATATATACATGTATCATTTTAGCACTCTTAAACAGAGAGTGCTAACCCTATCTTTTTATTTAACATATCCACTGCTTTCATGTCAATTAAAGCGCGTCCTTCACCTAATCATCTAGAAAGGCATATATTCAATTACAAAATTAATATATTTAATATTTATTAATTAAAATATAAAATTATTAAATATAATCATTTACTTTTTTAAGTTTATTGATATAATATGATGTAGAAAGAGAAGGGAGTTTGAATCATGACACATCAAGTATTAACCCATTGCCCTATCTGCAGCAATACATTAACCATTACAAAATTACACTGTCAACATTGCCACACAACGATTGAAAATGACTTCAAATTCTCGAGGATCTCCCAACTCTCGGAAGATCAACTCCATTTTGTTGAAGTCTTTCTTGTGAGTCGTGGAAATATTAAAGAAGTTGAAAAGGAACTCGGCGTTTCCTATCCGACAGTACGCGGTAAATTGAATGACATCATTTCAACACTTGGCTATAAAAAAGAAGAAAAAAAGAATCACACAGCTATTTCTAAAGAGAATATTGTCACCATGCTCGAGAATGAAGAGATAACCCCCGATGAAGCAATTAAATTACTAAAAAGGTAAGGTGGATCATATGAAAAATGAAATTTCAAGAATTTTGAAGATGATGGAAGAAGGAAAAATCGATGCAGATAAGGCGAGCGAACTCATCAACCTGTTAAAGCAAGAGCCACATCAAGAAGAAGAAAAAGGGCACAACAAGCGTGATACTCATTATTTAGATAAAACACTAAAGATTGTGGTCATTTCTGAGTCTAATGATAATGTAAAAGTTAATTTGCCCCTTCGACTCGTTAAAATCGCATTAGCTACCGGACAGAGTATTGCTGCAAGTATTCCACAGTCTGCGCAATATGTAAAAGATATTGACATTGATCTAATCTTAGATGCTATTGAAAATGAATTGGATGGGCAGATTGTTGACATTACAACTGCTGAAGGAGACCAAATCAATATATTTATAGCGTAATGAAAGAAAAAGGTAGGTGTATATCATGATTAAAATAAAAATCCAGGCCCAAGGTCAAAGAAAACTTACAATACGCATTCCATATGGTTTATTACATCTTGCCAATGGAATTATTTGTTCTAACTTTGTATGGAAGAAAATTATAAAATCTAATCCTTCATTACAAAGCCTACCTTTTCCTCTTCATCAGATGAATAAGCATTATGCAAAGCCGATGATAAAACAACTCATACGGGAAATGCAAAATTATCGTGGCTTAGTTATTGTTGATATAGACGCTAGTGATGGTTCCATTCTCTACATTAGATTGTAGTCATGGAAATCAGCTATTTAAATTAAAAGCTAGTAACGTAAAGTATCACCTACTATTATATGATGCTATGTATCTGATTTTAGTTTTCGAAATACAAAATAGAAATAAAGTGAGCCGGTTAAATATAATCCGGATGTTATCGTAAATATGTGTGCATAACCCCAGTAAGAGCCATACTGTAGCACAATTGACGTTGAAACAGGACCCATAAAAGCCCACCCTAACTGAAATACCATTTGATTCACGGAGTTTGCGAGACCCTTTACAGAATCATCAACTTTTGACATCATTAATGACATTTGTATCGGGTTACCAGCATTCATTAACGCTTGGCGGAATAGAAACCCTATACTCGCTAACCACAAATTTTGTGTATAAGCTGTTAATAAAAGAAATGGCAAGGAAGAAAGTTGTAAAATAACAACCGCACGTACTTCTCCAACCTTTTTGACTACTAATGGTCCAATAAACATAGCTACCGCTGTTGCCGCCTGGCCAAGCGATATAATAACACCAATCATCGAATTAGAGGCTGCAAATCGATCGGCAAAATATAAGTTTAAATACGGAATAACGAGTCCGCTACCAAAGCCAATTAACAATTGCGCAATGGAAAAAAGCGCAATGATCTTGATACCAACTTTATTCGCATTAAAAAATACCTTCAAATCAAGTCTTTTAGATGAATCCCTTTTTTCTGTATATACCTTCTGTTTTTCTGTCATTTTTAAAACAGGAATAAAAGCTAATAAATAAAAGAGAGCACCCACAATTAATGTAAACCGAATACTTAACAACTCCGAAGTAAACAAAGAAAATAAATCGGTTAATCCTCCGCCTAAAATACTACCTAATACATTAGCAGCAGTCATAATAGCAGAATGTAAACTAAATAAATGCACCCGTTGTTTGGGATTAGAATTTTCCGCCAGCCACGGTATCGATGACACTTGTAAAAAGGCTGTTGTTATCCCAGTCGCAAAGCCAGTTGCTAACAGGAAAAACTGTGGTTCCACGAGACTACGTAAAATAAGTACCATTCCCGATGTGATGACGCCAAACAGCATGACCCTTTTTCTACCTAGCTTATCGCTCATCATTCCAGCAGGAACTAAGATAAGTGCTGTCGCCAATGCAGTAAGCGCAATGACTTGCCCATTTACATCCTGACTCAACCCAAGCGCTCGTATGTAGAAATTATAAATGACCATAAACATGCCCATACCAATTTGGGAAAAGATATTAGCCCAAATAGCTAACTTAATATTCCGATTATATGTCTTGAATTGCGCTGACCATTCTTCAATAAATGACATGCTTTTCCTACTTCCGCCATTAAGTTTTAGCTTCTATTTAAAAATTTCGTGTCCCTAAGTATATTAGCTTTTATTCGTCTATTTGTAAATTGAAATGCCACACAACTCATGGTTTAATCTCAATGATTATATGACAATACACGGGGTAAGTTTGTATAATATTTTCACACCCCAGATTTATGATTTTAGCTAAATTGGGGTGCATAGCAGCTTTCTTATTTCTACAATTTGTCTTTGTAAAATCAAATCGAGTAAGAGGTGTATGAGGAAATTGCTAGTACACAAATAAAAACAGACCCCCAACTACGTGAAGGTCTGTTTTTCTAAAACGATACTAGTTTAGTTTTCTTCTATTGTATTCGATCTATTTTCTTCTTCCAAAAATCTAACAAAATGTTGCATCATTTGTAATGGTTGTTCATGGATTAAGCGAATATATCTTTTTTGTGATAGCTCAGATGCGATATCACTTTGTTGAATTCGTTTAATCATATAATCTGTACTAAGTTTATGAATTTCTCTTTTTTGAAGCTTTGATTCCCTGGAGAGCGCTAATCCAAATGCTCCCAGTGCTGCAAATATATAAACAGTTGGAGTACTTTGATATTCAGCTGGAACAATAAATAGTAAGAACACAATGTTGACTAGGGAAATACTAATTAGTGGTAAGGACCACAGTGCATACTTCGATGACTTTTTAGCTAATGGTCCAACAATCTTTTGGATTTGTTCCATTTCCCGCTTCACAAAACGTGGCATCTTAGACATATACATATTCATAATCCTCACATCCCTCCACGCAATATCCGATTTCTTTAAAATATGATGATATATATTTCATTATAGTCTTTTTTTATCTTTTACCCAATCATTTCATTTTCAAACTAACATTTTTTTAATCAACATGCATCTCACGATTAAAAATGTTTAAAGAATAACCGAATAACGTCTGCTCCTCCAATAAATGTCCCAAAGGAACTTCCAATGTTAGCAAGAACAACGACGAGTAAAACACGGGTAGCTTTATTATGCCAGAAGCCTTTTACTGAAAAAACATCTTGTGATAGTGATTCAAAATCACGTACACTTGGCCTACGTACATATGCTTGCGCAATTCCCGCGAACCAACCTGCTGCAAGCAATGGATTCAGTGACGTAATGGGGGCAGCGATAAATGCCGTCACTATCGCAAGCGGGTGTCCAAATGCTATCGCAGTACCAATTGCAGATAATGAACCATTCCATAACACCCAACTTAAAGTTTGCTGCCAACCTGCAGATGGGTTGGAGAAAAATGTATAAGCAATAATCCCAATAATGAGGGCCGGTATGGACCAGCCGATTACTTTAGGCCAAATAGATTTGGGCGGAACTTCTGTTAACTTTTCTAAATCATGGTGATTACGAAATTCGCGTGTAATCCCTGGAACATGCGCCGCTCCCAAGACTGCTACTACCTTTTCACCTGGCGCTTCTTTTATTTTCTGGGCTAAATACCGATCACGTTCATCAATTAAAGGTTCTTTTAGACGCGGAAAGTATTCCGTAAAGTCTTGCAACATCGAATCAATCATATCCTGTGATTTCATCTTTTCCAATTCTTCTTCAGAAATCGTTTCTTTACTAAAAATCCCAGCAATCACTTGTGTCAGTAACATTGCCTTTCCTTTTATTCCTAGATTACGCCATATGCGAGAAAAAGTGATTTGAATATTACGGTCTGCTAGAACGAGACCTGCTCCAACTTCTTCAGCTGATTTAATCCCCTGAATCATTTCCTGACCAGGATTTATATTAAATTGTTCAGCCATTCGCTTTTGAAAGGAGGAAATGGCTAAATTCATTAATAATAATGTTGCCTTTTTTTCCTTAATAATTTGAAAGATGTCGGTATCTTTCCACTTGTTTCCTTCCGTAATCGACTGATAACGCTGTTCGTCTAATTCAATACAAACTGCATCCGGCTGCTCTGCTTCAATTACTTCTTTTACTTGCTCTGCACTTTGTTTTGATACGTGTGCAGTACCGATTAATATATATTCTTTATCGTCTACATGTATTCTTGTAATATTTTCCTCAGACATGGACATACCCCTTTTATTCAAAAACCTCACAATTGCTGTGTGTTTTAGTTGAATTTATTCGTACATTTTTTTGTGTACAGTATCCAAAATCGTATATCTATTATCTTAAACTAGTTAAACTAAAATGAACATTAATTTTATGCTCATGTCAGTAAATTTTCTCATACCCTATGTTATAATAATTACATAATTTAAAATATTTTACTAGCTGAAACTGAAATTATTTTAACGGATTAGATAGGAGTGGGACTGAAATGGGGTATATACGAGAGCTGAGAAAGTTAGTAGGGCACCGGCCTCTCATCTTCGTTGGCTCTGTCGTCATGATTTTAAATGAAAAAGGGCAAGTGTTGTTACAACAAAGGCGGTTTCCAAAAGGAAAGTGGGGGCTCCCAGGTGGTCTTATGGAACTAGGTGAGTCAACCGAAGATGTTGCACGCCGTGAGGTAATGGAAGAAACGGGATTACATGTTGAGAACCTACAATTGTTGCAAGTATATTCAGGTCCCAATCATTTTATTAAAGCAGAAAATGGTGATGAGTTTTATGTTGTTACAGTTGCTTACCATACGAACGATTTCTCAGGCAATCTCATTGTAGATGAAACGGAATCCATTCAATTTAAGTTTTTTGATTTAACAAATCTACCGTCATTTTTAGTAGGTACACATCAAATGATGCTTGAAGACTATATAAAATCGAGGTGAGTCCATGATATTTCATGCTAGAACAGATAGCTATTTAGTGATGAACATAACCTTTACTATGATTATTGTAGCGGCCTTCGTATGGTTTCCTATCATATTTTATTTAGAGACACCATCTCCTGCATTAATTTTTACAGCATTATTATTTTCCATCATTTGTGAGGGGTTACTAACATGGATGATGTTTCGCAAATACGCACTCCATAACGACTATGTCTTGATAAAAGGCGGGCCATTTTCTTTAAAAATTCCCTACAATGAAATTACGCACGTAGAACATACGAATAGTACGTATATCGGATATCGCATTTTATCAGCAAAAAAAGGAATCGACATTCATCATCAAACAGCCAAAAATGGGTGTATTAAAATTTCTCCCAAAAATGAAGTACAATTTTTACAAGTGTTGAAAAAACGTTGTCCCCACGCTATCTTTATCGAAAAATAATTACAATGACAAATTGTATAAAGCGCCATATAAATGTCTACATTGAAAATGAGGTGACATTTATGATAATTCTCGTCATTGTTTTATTATTCGTAATTGGTGGCTTGTTATGGCATATAAAAAATAAAAAGGATCATGAAGCATATCTACTCACCAGAAAGCTAGAAGTAAGTGAAAATTTAAAACGGACACTTGCCATGGGATTACATGCACGCTTTAACTTTCCAACAAAATTGAATGAAGAGGGTGAAAAAGTCTTTGAAAAGGCTTCTTCCATCTTTTTAAAACAAACATCGTTGGAGTTTGAAGATTTTGTAGCCACTATTTTTAAAAATTACTTTGGTGGGTATGTGTATACGGCACCTAAAGCTGGTGACTTCGGAGTTGATTTTGAACACCATCGTGAAGACGGCATCTATTTATGTCAAGTGAAAGCTTGGAAAAATGATTTAAATTACGAGGCAATTGCACTATTACATTCCAATATGGTAAAGCATCAAGCAAAAGGTGGATATGTGATTACAACAAGTGACTTTACAGTTGGAGCAAGAGATTATGCAAAAGGACTCCATATTGAACTTGTGAACGGGATTGACCTTGTTAACTACTGGCTAGAGGCAATGGAATTACAAATTTATGAACAAAAAGAGGAAATGGCCTGAAATAAATCCTATGACAAAAAGTGACAAGTTCGTTTAGTAGAGGAAGATACTAACAACAGTGAATATGAATATATAATGAGTATGACATAGAGAAAACAAACGCATCGTGTATATAGCATGAATACAAGCTGAAACATATGGGGCCGACTTCACTCATTTAACTGGGGCAGCCCCTTTTATTTTTCCCAACCTCATAAAATTATTACTCAACCCTTTTTCTCAATTTAGGCTTATTACTGTACATCATATATGAATGTCACGTTTATGATTTAATATTTCATTTCTTTATTCGAATTCGTTTTTACGGCGAGAACTACACTACTTATCGTGACGATAGCCCCCACAAGTGCAACAACACTTACTACAGCATGTTCTGGAAAAAGCAATCCAACTGGGATCATTCCCAAAAACGAAATGACAACAAAAGCCTGATACACCGCAGATATAATACTTGCAACACGATTACGAAGTAGCGATAATATCAAAGGCGGTAAAAAAAGCACGATAATCATTCCAATCGATAGCCACAAGCCAATTGGCTCATCGTATGAAATCGTGTTAGGACCTGTTGGATATCTTGCAACTAGTAAAGCCGCTACAACCGCGATGATTAAACTTAAAAAGACCATCAAAAACCTTTTGTACATCAAGGCATCCCCCCTTTCACTTCTTGTCCAAAGTAACATTCCGTTAAAAAGCTCAACAAAAGATACCTATACTGTTTTTTATCGGTGTAATCCTTTGTATGCGCCTAGTTACTTCACCCTCCATGAAACTCCATATATATAGGTGTACGGGGAACAATAAAAATAAGTTTCACATTTGTAACATCATCTACAATAAAAGGGATGCCAATTCAAACATGATTCGCATCCCTAGCACTGGATATTTATGATGTCTTGCTGAACAAAGTTAACTCAAAGGTCAATATTCGCCTTGTAAGTCGAAACAAAAGACAGATCCTGTATCCAACCGACATTTCCCCATTTCAAAATTAGTTTAATTCAACAATCCACGATGCACCTTTTTCCCATCATACGTGAAGCGAACTGGCTTTTCTTCCATAAATGTTTCAAGGTGTACGACGCGACCCCATAATTGATAAATATAAGGCATAACATTTTCTAAATAAGGAAGGTCCAATTCAGTTCCCTCGTAACTATGTTTTAAATAAAGTTCGCCATTACGTAAATAATCGCCATCTTCAACTGTAATATACGGAAAACCGCCATTCACCCGTGCGGCAATTAATTGGTCCCTTACCTCCTCATAATCCTTATCTGTTATACGATATGCTTCATCATCCTTTGCAAATACATACATATCTTCTTTGACTACTAATTCCTTTGTTAAATAATTGCGGATAAAGGACGTATCAGACTCAATTTCACGTACTTCAAAGATTTTCTCCCTACCGGAGTTTGGCTTCACCCCATTTCTTTTCATTTCTTCTGTCGGATTATTATAACTTTCCTCAATGTCCTCAAAAATCTTTAATCCCAAGTAATACGGATTCATTTGTGTTTTAGATGGTTGCACAACCCCAGCATTTAATTTAGCAAATTCGATTGATTCACTTGTCGTCAAATCAAGTTCACGCATGATTCGTTGATGCCAATACGATGCCCAGCCTTCGTTCATGATTTTAGTTTCCATTTGTGGCCAAAAATAAAGCATTTCTTCACGCATCATCGTTAAAATGTCCCGTTGCCAATCCTCCAACTCTTGGCTATATTGTTCAATAAATAATAGTAAGTCCTTCTCTGGTTGAGGCGGAAGTTTCCTTCTCCGCTTTTTCCTTTTTTCCTTTGGTTTAGATTTATCTAAATCCCATAAATCATCATAAGGTGTTACGATACGAGTATCTTCGGATTCTTCCTCATCTTCGTACGGTGCTAATTTAGGTCGGACAAGGGACGGATCAATATGTTCTTGTATGGACAAAATGGCATCAAGAAACTTTTCTACCTCATCCTTTCCATGCACCATTTCGTAATGGGCAATTCGTTCAGCTGTTGCCGTCATACTTTCCACCATATCTCCTCTTGTATTAGAAAAACGAACATTATTTTTAAAGAAATCAGAATGTGCTAAGACGTGGGCAATGATTAGTTTATTTTGGACAAGTGTATTTGAATCAAGGAGAAAGGCATAACATGGATCGGAATTAATAACAAGTTCATAAATTTGACTAAGTCCTAAATCGTAATGCAGTTTCATCTTATGGAACTGTTTCCCAAAGCTCCAATGTGAAAATCGTGTTGGCATGCCATAAGCGCCAAATGTATAAATAATTTCTGCTGGGCAAATTTCATATCGCATTGAATAAAAATCAAGGCCAAAATCAGCAGCAATCTCCGTTATCTCTTCTATCGCATTTTCCAATTCCTTTATTTCAGTCAAATTGTTCCCTCCAAATAAGCTTTATATAGTTTATGAAAAATTACAAAATAGATGAATCAAAACCATCAATTTTTAGCCTTCGTATCGTTTGTGTCATTTAAATATCTTAGCGGGAAACTTGCGCATATTAGTTACGAAGACAGTTTGGTTCTATTATGTAAAAGCAATAAATAATACGTCGCTTTTTTATAAGCAAATGTGGAACAAACACCCATGCATGTACAAAATCATTCAGGTCAATCTAATAAAGAGGAGGGGTAGAAAGTGAATCAACATTTTTTAACGATTGAACAATTTGATCAATTATTAAAAAACTGGCATGGAAAAGACATCCAAATTCAAAAAATAGAAATGGACGACGTCGATCACATCCAATTACAACTGGAACAGATTACCTATGCCAAAGATTTACGAAGAAATATGGATGATTATGTTTCACGGTACACCATGCAATTAAACGGGGACGGGCAAATTTTAACGGACTCACATTACCAGCCACTTCCCACCGACATGTTCGAAATTCCTCTTCAAGATACTGCCTTATACGAATATGATGGGGAACAATTTTTAATCAGTACAGATCGTGGTGTCTATAAAATACAATTAGGATCGTAAATATAGCATGAAGTTAATAAATTAGAATCAATGAATGAGCAAAGCAAAACTTTATATATTTCCCAAAAAAAATCTCCGTACTAGCGGAGATTTTATGTTGAAGCAACAGACTCATTATGAAAAAATGTCTTCATCGCTTCATACACATCGCTTTTTTCTTTTAAAATATAATATCGAAACTTCGGGTCATCAAAACCTTCGAACGCTCGCATTAATGTTGAAGTATAACGGTTATACGTACTCACTTCCCCATAACCGAACATATTTGAAACATCCATAATTTCCTTTACAAGTCTCGCACTTTCCCGATTGTCCGAATAAAAATTCTCCCCATCTGAAAAATGAAATGGATAAATATTGTAGCGTGATGGCGGATAGTCTTCATCAATTAACTCTAATGCCTTTCGGTAGGCTGAGGAACAAATCGTCCCTCCACTTTCACCTTTTGTAAAGAAATCTTCTTCAGATACGACTTTCGCTTCTGTATGGTGTGCAATAAATTTAATTTCCACTTTTTCATATTTTGAACGTAAAAAGCGTGTCGTCCAAAAGAAGAAACTACGTGCTAAATATTTTGCGAATGTGCCCATCGACGCACTTGTATCCATCATAGCAATAATGACCGCATTTGATTCAGGTTTCACTACTTCATTCCACGTTTTAAAAAGTAAATCATCTTCATAAATGGGCGTAATTTTCGGATTTCCTTCTGATGCGTTTCGTTTTAGCGCCGTCAATATGGTACGCTTTTTATCAATATTTCCCATTAATCCTTTTTTGCGCACGTCGTTAAATTCAATCTTTTCAACTGATATATCAGCCTGTTCCTTTTCTTGTAAATTCGGTAGTTCCAGTTCTTCAAATAGTTCCCCTTCCAGTTCATCTAGTGAAACTTCCGCTTCATAGTAATCCGATCCTGGTTGGTTTCCCGCCTTACCTTCACCCGAACCGTCGCCTTTTCCTTTCGCCTTTTTAGGTGCACGAGCGACGACATCACCAACTTGACTATCCCCATCGCCTTGCCCTACATGTTTTGACTTATCATAATTATAGCGAATTTTATATTCATCTAAAGAACGAATTGGAATTTTAATTACTTCACGACCATTCGACATCACAATACTTTCTTCAGTTATTAAATCGGGTAAGTTATTCTTGATTGCATCTTGGATTTTTTCCATATGACGTCGCTGATCTTGAAAACCTTTACGATGGAGAGACCAATTTTCCTCGGAAACAACAAAGCTTTGCTTATCCTCCTGCACTTCATCCCCACCTTTTGAATTTTGGGGGTCAGACCCCTATTTTATTGTATGCTTGCCAATGGGGTCTGACCCCCCATTTTTAACCCCCTGTTTTAACGGTTTAGCAGGCTGCCTACGTAGCGTAGTAGTTCGTTGGCTGATGTGGAGTTGTAGCCATGTTCATCGATGAGTCTTGCTACGACCTCGTTAATCTTTTTCAATTGTTGTTCATCAGGTGTCTGCGCTGAGGTTGTTATTTTCACAACATCCTTCAAGTCAGCAAACAGCTTCTTCTGAATTGCTTCCCGCAAACGGTCATGTGAACGATAATCAAAACTCTTACCTTTTCTAGCAAATGCAGAAATGCGGATGAGAATCTCTTCTCGAAAGGCACGTTTGGCATTCTCGGAAATACCAATTTGCTCCTCTATCGAGCGCATGAGCTTTTCATCAGGTTGCATTTCTTCACCTGTTAATGGATCACGCAATTTATGACGATTACAAAATGCCTCGACATTGTCCAAGTAGTTATTCATCAATGTTTTCGCAGATTCCTCATACGAATAAACAAATGCCTTTTGTACTTCCTTTTTAGCAATTTCATCGTATTCTTTTCTTGCGATGGCAATATAATTTAAATATTTTTCTTTATCTTCATCCGAAATCGATGGATGTTGATCAAGTCCATCTTTTAATGAGCGTAATACATCCAGTGCATTAATGGATGGTACATCTTTTCGTATGATTGACGACGATATCCGGTTAATCACATACCGAGGATCAATGCCGTCCATACCTTCATTCGAGAATTCATTTTTCAATTCCGTTAAATCCGCTCGATTAAATCCTTCCACACTTTCTCCATCATACAGGCGCATTTTCTTTACTAGGTCCACACCATTTTTCTTTGATTCCTCTAAGCGTGTCAAAATCGTAAAAATAGCAGCGACCCGTAATGCATGTGGTGCAATATGAACATGACCCATATCACTATCATTTATCATCTTTTCATAAATTCTCTCTTCATCACTAACCTTTAAATTGTACGGTATCGGCATCACAATGATTCTAGAGTGCAGCGCTTCATTTTTCTTATTGGAAATAAATGCTCGGTACTCTGATTCGTTAGTGTGCGCCACAATTAGTTCATCCGCTGAGATTAAAGCAAACCTTCCCGCCTTAAAATTACCTTCCTGCGTAAGTGACAGCAAATGCCACAAAAACTTCTCATCACATTTCAACATTTCCTGAAATTCCATCATTCCGCGGTTTGCCTTATTTAATTCACCGTCAAAACGGTATGCACGCGGATCAGACTCTGAACCGTATTCCGCAATTGTTGAAAAATCAATACTACCCGTCAAATCTGCAATATCTTGTGATTTCGGATCTGATGGGCTGAATGTACCAATCCCAACACGTTTATCTTCCGAGAAAAAAATGCGTTCTACTAAAACATCTTCTATTCGCCCACCATAATCCTTTTCCAACCGCATCGTATTTAATGGTGATAAACTTCCTTCAATTTTAATGCCGTATTCCTTATAGAAATCCTCACGCAAATGATGTGGAATGAGATGTAGCGGATCCTCATGCATAGGACAGCCTTTAATCGCGTAGACTGCACCAGCATCTGTTCGAGTATATTGTTCCATTCCACGTTTTAACATCGTCACTATCGTGGATTTACCGCCACTAACAGGACCCATTAATAAGAGAATACGCTTTTTAACATCTAGACGTTTTGCTGACGGATGGAAATATTCTTCCACTAATCTTTCTACAGCTTCTTCAAGGCCAAATATTTCATTACTAAAAAAATCATATGTTTTTTGACCATTATTTTTCGAAATTCCAGCATCCTTTATCATATTGTAGACGCGAGAGTGAGCTGTTTGGGCAACTTCAGGTCTCTCTTTTATCAAATTTAAATAATCCGCAAACGTACCTTCCCACTTTAACTTTTCTTCCTCTTCACGATAACTCTTCACCTTATTCAGAATATCCATTCATATCCCTCCATATAGTTTGCGGTTCCGGTTTCTTCTAACATATGCACAATTAACGGGCATGATGACTAGCTTTTTAGGAAAAGCATTGTATGCCACTACGCAGATATTAAATCAACAAAACTTAGTAATTTAATCATCAAGACAGTCTTCTTCATCCGCCATTAACTGTTGATTGACCGAATCCGGCACCTTATCAGATGTGAAATCGATATGAAACCAGTTCATATATTTTATACTGCAACATGTCAATTAGAATTAGCGTTTTCATGAAACGAAGATTTCTTTATTTTGTGGTTTTGGATTCCTCATTATTGTCTATATACATAGAGATAGCATTTTTATCTTTACCTTTTGACATATTGTACAAATAAGAAGCCGTTAATCTAACCGAATCCTCAACCTTTCCAGCAAGATAATGTGATCGTTCATAAAGAATGGAACGAAAGTGATCCAATTGTCTCGTAACTTTTTCTAATGTCGCTGCTTGCTTATCCAAACGTGACACAATGCTTTTTTGTTCTTCCTTGTCATGCATCATTTGTTGCTCTGCCATTTCCTGAGCGGATATTAGTTGTGATAACTGACTGAGCACTTTTTCATCCCTTTCCAACTGTTCGGACAGTTGTTGCTCCATCCATGGTTTCATTTGAAGTAATTGCGTTATATTTGTTCCTAATTCTTTATCTTCCTCATGATATTTTTCAATTGTAGATTGGAGGGTTTTATCAAATTCCATTAACATACTTATTTTATGAAGCATTTCCTCTTCTTTTCTTGCTTGTGCTTGATTAACTATATTTATTTCCTTCAATCGTCTATCGACTTTCTGCCATTGCGCCTGTTGTTGTATATGTTGCTGCTCGTAAAGTCTATTTAAAAGACGTACAGATTCCTGCAATCTTTCGTTTACTTTACGTTGGCTTTGAATCATTTCTGCCTTTACATCTGTTTGAAATACGTGCTGATTACTAGCCACAATTTCCTCATCAGTTTTATATACATCTGGATGATGCGCTCGATTGATAAATAGTGCCATATTCGCCACATCCCTATAAATAATTTTTTATTAGTCTATGCAGCAATGGCAAAACGTGACATTTGCATGAATACTCGAAATGGAAGGATTTGGGCGTATTATGGATGTTTTTTCTATAAGGACCTCCTATTGGCGAATGATTCCGCCTTACCATTTTATATGAACATATATGCGTGTATAGGCTGTTTGTGATTCAATTCGAAGTTCGGTAAGCTTGTCATAATCATTTTGGAAAATGCCTTACATGGTAGTTGTTATTGTTGTAAAAGTGCAATTGGAATGCTCGGGTATCTCTGTTAGGTTAGGGGGAATTATTCAAATTACGGTACAGATTGCATGCCTATTTCATAACAACACGATTAAAAAATCAAATGGGGGATTAGATGAAAATTCGTTATTCATTCGTAATTTTGTTAAGTCTCGTATTACTTATTGGTTGCAGTTCTGCTGGGGCAGATGGAAAGTTAAAAAAGATTGTATTTGCAGATGCGAAATGGGACAGTATCCAAGTTCATAGTTACATTGCTGGAAAAATATTAGAAGCAGGTTACGGATATGAAACGGAATTAATGGCTGGCTCCACTGCTGCCACCATTCAAGGATTACGACAAGGGGATATACACGTATATATGGAAATATGGACTGAAAACATACGCGATGTTTACGATGAAGCAATTAACTCTGGTGATATAGAAAAGGTTTCCACCAACTTTGCCGATAATGATCAAGGTTTATATGTACCTGCATATGTAATAGAAGGCGATGAAGAACGAGGTATCGAACCTTTAGCACCCGACTTGGAGACAGTAGAGGACTTGAAAAAATACCCACATATTTTCAAAGACCCAGAAAACCCAGATCGCGGAAGAATAATAAATGCACCCGCCGGCTGGGAAGTTGACCAAAGTATTAAAGCTAAGATGGCGTATTATGGGCTAGATGAAACATATAATGATTTTATGCCAGGCTCTGATGCTGCAATTATTACTTCACTTGCGGCTGCCTATGAAAAGGGTGAGGCATGGGTTGGATACTATTGGGAGCCAACAGCTGTAACCGCAAAATATGATTTAATCTTATTAAAGGAAGAACCATATGATGAAGAAAAGTGGATAGAAACAAGCGGAACCGCCTTTCCTCCAAACGAAGTAAACATTGCTGTAAATCATCAACTTTCAGATCAAGCACCTGAAGTAGTTGATCTTCTATCTAAGTATGAAACGAGTAGTGAATTAACAGAAGCAGCCCTTGCATATATGGAAAAACAAGCTGCAAACGCAGAAGAAGCTGCAATTTGGTGGCTAACGGAATATGAAGATGTTTGGACAGAGTGGGTAGATAAAGAAACTGCACAAAAGGTAAAAGATTCTCTATAAACATCGAAATTAATAGCCTATGAGGGTGGTTGCTTGGATATTTAAAAGGATATTCGAGCAACCTTTTTAATTCCCAATAATCATTCTGAATATTATATTTGTACATACTTTTTTGTGATATAATTAACAAACAATGATGCGTTGGGTGGGGGGCCTGCAAATTGACGATAAAAAGTAACGCCATGAGAACAATATGGTATTTATCAAAAAAGGTATCAGCAGCTTGTTATATGTATGTACTCGCCGCTTTCTTTCTGCTTATGCAAACTGGATTCAATTTATATCAAACAATCGAGGGCATTCGCGAGTTCCCAATTATTCTCGTTCTGTTTTATGCTATTTTTAGTTCCATCTTAATTGATTTCATTGTACGTAAAAGAACACGTTATGGATTGAAACTCCTACTTTATGGTATCGCAGGTTTTGCCTTTTTTCTTCCCTATGGCTTCAATATATTCACAATCATCGCAGGTATTATTGGGTGCTTTCTTGCTTTCATCTATTACAGCGGAGTCATCATAGCCACCTATTCTCGTCCCTTTACATATCTATTCGCTATCCTCTTGCCCATCGTTCTTACCATTACTTTTACAGTCGACTTTACACAAAAGAAAAGTTGGTCCGAAACTTATGCGGACGATTCCTACACTGCGAGTTTTGGTTACTTTAACGGGAAACAGGAAATTCCCGTTCATTTAGATAAAGGTCAAGTATTGTACATTACAATCCATATAAATAATAAAAATGGCGGTGGATATGGATGGCACTTTTTGGATGACAACAAGAGCTACGCGCAAGTTGACATAATAAATGACAACCAGTACATATTGACAGCTCATCAGACGGGAACATATAAAATCATTGTTACGGGAGATCGACTAAAAGGAAGTATGCACGTCTCTTGGGGGTTTCATTCTGATCACGATGTATAGGATGATACAACCGATCCAATCCGCGATAAACGTGAAGGAGCAGCTACAATTTGAAGCTGCTTCCTTGTCGCTTTATACTGTTGAGAAATGTAACGCGAGACTTCCACTCCCAATGAAATCACAAACCATATGATCTTACTGAAGATGAGCTAGCACACCCCGTGCAGCTTTTAATCCCGTAAACAAACAACCACCTAAAAACGTTCCTTCCAATGAGCGGTAGCCATGGACACCGCCACCACCAAACCCACAAACTTCACCAGCAGCAAAAAGCCCCGAAATAGGATAGCCATCTTTTCCTAATACTTGTGCATCTAAATTCGTTTGTAGACCACCTAGCGTTTTTCGACTTAATAGATGGAGACGCACTGCTATTAAAGGCCCATTTTTAACATCAAGTATTTTATGAGGTTTTGCTACACGTATCCATTTGTCTCCGACATAATGGCGTGCACCACGTAGCGCTGTGATTTGTAAATCCTTCGTAAATTTATTATCCATTTCTCTATCTCGGGCACGTATTTGTTCGATAATATGATCAGCATGTAACAAACGCTCTCCTGTCAATTTATTCATTCCGATTACTAAATTGTCAATCGTATCTGCAACGATAAAATCTTCTCCGTAATCCATAAATGCCTGAACTGGGCCTGGTACACCACCCCTTGCTCTTCCTAATACTTGCAGAATGTTCTTTCCTGTTAAATCCGGGTTTTGCTCTGAACCAGATAAGGCAAATTCCTTTTCTATCATTTTTTGCGTTAAAATGAACCAGGAGTAATCATAGCCTGTTTTTTGAATTGCTTCTAATGTTCCTAACGTATCAAACCCTGGGAAATTTGGAGTTGGAAATCGATTTCCCTCGGCATCAAACCACATCGATGATGGGCCGGGCAAAATGCGAATACCGTGATTTGGCCAGATTGGATGCCAATTTTTTATTCCTTCCGTATAATGCCACATCCGATCACGATTGACGATTCTTCCTCCAGCTCGCTCCGTAATTTCCAACATCCGACCGTCTACATGTGCAGGAACACCACTAATCATTCTTTTCGGGGGTGTTCCTAATCGACTTGGCCAATTTTTACGAATGAGTTCAAAATTCGCTCCAATTCCTCCACTGGATACAACGACAGCGACAGCTTTAAATACAAAATCACCGATTACTTCGCGATTACTCTTTTCACCACGCTTCGCTTTACTAGGCGCTAAACAAGTTCCATGTACACCTGTAATTTGATTGTTTTCTAAAACGAATTGATCTACGCGGTGACGTGGCTTATATGTAACTGTGCCATTTTTTATATGCGCCTTTACCCGTTCCATAAAAGGCTTTACAAGACCTGGACCGGTACCCCATGTGATATGAAAACGCGGAACAGAATTACCATGCCCTCCTGCTAAATATCCACCTCGTTCAGCCCAACCAACAACAGGAAACATCCGTACACCCATTTGCTGTAACCATGCACGTTTTTCGCCAGCAGCAAAATCAACGTAAGCTTCTGCCCATTTTCTCCCCCAATAGTCTTCATCATCCCGATCAAAGCCTGCCGTCCCAACCCAGTCTTGCCAGGCAAGTTCTTTTGAATCCTTTATTCCTAATCTTCTCTGTTCCGGTGAGTCTACTAAAAATAATCCCCCAAACGACCACCATGCTTGTCCTCCCATAGATGCTGCTGGCTCCTGATCGAGCAATAAAACCTTCCTTCCACTATCTGCCAGTTCCGCTGTAGCTGTTAAACCAGCTAGTCCAGCGCCGACCACAATCACATCATATTTCAAAATAGACTCCTCCTCTGTGCCACTTCATTCGACTTCATCTTAGCATCACAATTTATTCATCCTCATACAGTATGTAGGAAAGCATATTTTGCTAACGTCATTTTACATAGAAATGTATAACGCGCGTATACCTCCTAAGAAAATATAGTGGTTACACAATTATCTGAAAATATTATATATTCAACAGATAATGAAGTCAATTAATTCCCTTCTTACTCTATTTGAAACCATCTACATAGTAGAACGATTTACTTCGGGGTCAGCAAAACATATATATAGGAACCAATCCGTTATTTCTTAGTACGAATGACACCTATCATTTACATCCAACAACAGTCTAAAATCTTCTCTGCATAGCAATTTCAATCAAGGTAAAAATAAGCATAACAAGAAAGGAGGAAAAAATGGATATTGATCGTTTACAAGAAATCATGCAGTCAGCGCAATTAGTAAATATTAGCTTTCATGGAATACCCGTTTATATACAGGAAATCAATCTTGAAAATCAAACCGCAACCGTTTTTCCTCTTGATGAGATGGAAAATGAACAAATTGTTGACTTAAATGGTTTGTATGAAGAAGGACCTTTTTAAAATAAAAGATGGAGGTTAATGGATATGAACCGTATGCGTGCAGAAGAAATTGCCAATTCCCCAGACTTACAACATGTCGTATATAACGGAAAGCGCGTTTATATTCAAAATGTAAACAGCGAAAGTGACACTGCCCGTGTTTATTATTTAGATGATCCTAGTAATGAATTTGATGCACAACTGAGTAATTTGTTTGAAAAATGATTGTTTAAAGACCCAAGATATGCTGCTTGCTATCGGTAAATATATAATATATATAATATATATAACAGTGAAAGTTGGATAAATTTGTATAAACGAATACTGCTTTTATTTTTTGCAATCACGTTGTTCCAGACGAGTGTACTTGCCCAACAACAGGTTCCGCCTTTCGAGCAGTTTTACGAGGATATGGACTACAAACCTATTGATTTAGCGATAAAAGAATGTGAAGCGAATTTTAATAAAAAGCCTATTTTGCCATCTATCATCCCGCCAGTTCCGTTTACTCACAACTTAGGACGCTGTGATAAAAATAAAGATTGGTTAGAGATAAAATTTTTTAACGAGGAATTGCCCGAAAATCATTATAAACTTGATATATTCTTGGATAAAGATCGGATTGCCGTTGAGGAAGTGTCCATAAAAAAAACATACGTTTTGGAAAATGGCGAAACGGCTTTTTTAGTCGACATGGATGAACATTTTGATACTTTCATTTTCAATGCGAATAACTGGCAGTATGTTTTAAGTATTGATAAGCGCATTACGGGACAAGTTCCCCCAACCATTCTTAAAAACATTGCAAACTCAATTCACACCCGCTAATATAATTAATTTTGGGCTGGGATTTGGGGTCTGACCCCAAATCCCAGCCAGACTTCTTTATTCACTCTAGCTTTTTAATTTTTCACTCTCGTTATTTATTGACATGTAATAGGGCGAGATAAATGAGTTAAAAAAAGATTGCAATAGACGAGATGCCTATTACAATCTTATGATTTGAGTTAAATATGTAATGAACTTTACGATTGAGGTAAAAGGAAGAATTTGCGAAGGTTTAATAAGACCCTTTTACAGGAATAAAGTTTTCAGCTCGCCATTTTATCCATTGTCTTTGACGTGTTTCTCTCGGTAAAAATTGGCGAATCTCCTCTTCATTATAACCAACCTGTATACGTTTATGATCAATGATGATAGGGCTACGTAATAAAGCAGGATATTGCTGGAATAATTCTAATAGCTCATTTAACGATAAAGCATCAATATCTTGTGTTAGTTCCTTATATACTTTCGATCGCGTCGAAATAATCTCGTCTGTTCCTTCAACTGTTAATGCTAATATCTGTTGTAATTCACTTAACGTTAATGGTTCCCTTTTTACATTTCTTTCTGTAAAGGGAATTTTGTGACGTCTAAACCAATCCCGTGCCTTACGAGTCGATCCACATGCTAATCCAAATACTTGAACTGTCATATCAAAACTCCTCTCTCCATGTTAAGACCTTTTATATAATCCTTCTTTCAATAACGTTAATTCAATGTGAAAGTTATTCATTGCCGTTTCAGAAGATAACTCCTGCGCAATTTTTTCAATTAGATTCCGAATTGTAATGGTCCCGATAATTTGAACAAGATGATACAATTCATTCTCGTTTGAAACGTTTAAATTATCCTTATTAATGAGCGCATTCATTTTACAAAATTGCCCTCTACTATCATTCCCATTAAAAATCCTTGTAAATTTATTTTCAATCTCATGTGTCATATTTAAGAAGACGTTTTTCAGAAAGTTAATATGGTCACCCTTTGAAAGTTCTTCAACTATTTGTTTAAATAACTCCGTAACTGCATGAAATAAATCACCGTCATATTTCATTAAGCAAGTGATGAACAACTTCTTACTACTTTCCACCTGCCTACTGATCAAATAAAAATACGCATCTTCTTTTCCTTCAAAATATTGATAAAAGCTTCCCCTTGGAATATCAGCAGACTTTACAATGTTAGAGATAGATGCATGAAATAACGGTGCCCGGGAAAATTCCTCTTCTAGCGCTTGAATCAATATTTGTTTTTTATCATCAGGCAAGTTATAAAAAGTTTGCTTTGGCACTTTCCTACCTCCAGTTTCCCTCGCTTCATTTTGCTGTATTTAAGTTAGAGTGGAAGAAAACATCAGGAATATAAAAGCGTTCTTGATCTAAAGAAAGTTCTTGTATTGCATCTTTAGTGTCATTAACCTTCTTTATTTTCCTTACCTTTTCATTTATATTTTCCATTTTTAAATCCAGTTGTGTTGAAGCCTCAGCCGCTTCTTTTAATTCCATCCGAATAGATTCAGGAACTTCCTTATTGTATTTATAATATATTTTGTGTTCTAAACTCGCCCAGAAGTCCATTGCAATGGTACGAATTTGCACTTCTACGTAGATATTTTCCACGCGATCCGATAAAAAAATAGGGATCTGAATAATGAGGTGAAGACTCCGGTATCCATTTGGCTTTGGATGTTCAATATAATCCTTTACTTCCACAACTTTAATATCCTTTTGATTGCTTAACATTTTACTTACTTCATAAATATCTGGTATAAATGAACAAGTAATGCGGATGCCCGCAATATCACGAATGTTTTCTTTAATAGAATCGAGTGTAAACTCATACCCTTTACGTTTTACCTTTTTTAAAATACTATCCGGTGATTTTACTCTTGAACTTACATGCTCAATCGGATTATATTCATGAATATATTGAAATTCCTGCTTTAAAATATCTATTTTGGTGTTTACTTCAGCTAGTGCAAATTTATAAGACATCATAAACCGAACAAGTTCCGTTTTTAAGTCTTTTATTTGCTTCATATCCAATGTTTCCATATCGCTTTCTCCTTATGACAAAGTGTCATGTAACGCTACTACTATAATAAAATGACAACGTGTCATTTGTCAATATCTTTATGACACAATGTCACATGAAATTGTTACAACTTTATGACAGCGGATACATTGATGCAGTTTTATGCTTGAGAAAGGGTTCCGGTGTTGTTTATTAGGAGTGAATTTATTGTAAATTGTAATATCCAATGATCTCCAAACGTGGACTTTAGACAGATTCGAAGATCATTGGAAATAAATTGGGGAAGTCATCATGTTAGACGGTTGTCCTTGCATAAAGGTTTCAAATATATTACTAAAGATTCCTATCTTTATTAATGAATGTCCCCTTCCCAAGCAAGCATCCCGCCAACCATGTTTATCACTTGGAAACCATGTTCATCTAAGAAAGTACATGCCGCACTACTCCGGCCTCCTGAACGACAAACAATGTAATACGTCTCTTTTTTATCTATTTCCGATAAACGTTCATCTAGCTCACCTAGCGGAATATGTTTCGCACCAGGAATGACCCCTTGCGTTACTTCTTCATCTTCTCGTACATCGATAATGTGCAATGGTTCCCCATTCACCAACTTTTTTTCAAGTTCTTTTGCAGTAATCTCTTTCAACGTAAATCCTCCTTATGACATGTCCTTTTTTCGAAGTCGCTTTGTATCATGCACTTCATTCTTTTCATATACTAACCATTCATCTTTTTAATAAAGATAAAAATTCCATCCGCTTTTCAGCTTGTTCTGCAAAAATACCTCTACTTGCTGTTGTAGTCGTATAAGATGAGCGTTTCATCACGCCACGCCCACACATACACATATGTTTTGCCTCCATCACAACCATCACACCTAATGGTTGCAATACTTCATCCATCGCAGATACAATTTGATTCGTTATCCGCTCCTGAACTTGAAATCTCTTCGCATAACCATCCACCATACGCGCAACTTTAGATAGTCCGGTTATTTTACCATTTGGAATATAGCCTACATGCACATGTCCAAAAATCGGGGCAAAGTGATGTTCACACATTGAATTAAATTCTATATCATTTACCATCACGATATCATGATGATTAACATCAAATGTCTTTTGTAAATGTAGTTTTGGATCTTCTTTATAACCCTCCGTATATTCTAAAAATGCCTTCATCAAGCGGTAAGGTGTTTCTTGCAATCCTTCACGACTAGGATCATCTCCGCAAACTTCAATTAAATCTTGAACAGCACCCATAAAGTGTATGGACTGCTTCATTTTATTTTCAAAGTCTTGTTCATCTTCACCATATCGTTCATGAAGAAACTGACTAATCTTTTCAAGTTGTTTATCAGACATTTTGCTTCCCTCTTCTTTCTTAACAAAAGAATAACTCGGCAATATGCTACATGACGCCGAGCGTGAATCTTTTCTAATAGTATATAATTATAAATAGTATAGATGACTTATTTAAATAGAGTCAATAGAAGATACTTAAAAAGCGTGGAAACATTGCAACAGTATGACTGTCAATCGTACAACAATATAAAAACTTGCCCCCTCAGTTGAAAAGGCAAGTTTTGAATGCTATATTTTAAATTTCAGTACAAGTTCGTTTAATTCTCCAGCAAGTTTTGTAAGTTCTCCCGCATTGATAGCTACTTCTTCCATTGAACTTGAAGTTTGCTCAGCAGATGCAGATGTCTCCTCAATACCTGCTGCTGATTCCTCTGATATTGCAGCTATGTCTTCAAGTGAATGTCTCATTTCTCCACTGAGTGTAGTTATTTCTCCAAGATGCGTTGTAATGGATTGAATACCTTCTGCCATATGGGTAACTGCATTACCTATCTCTTTGAATGTTTTTCCTGTAACTTTAATTTGCTCTGTTCCCTCTTGAACTTCGTTATAACCCTTTTCTAGTGAACCTGCAACAAGTTTTGAACCTTGTTGAATTTCCATGACTATACGCGTAATGTCACCTATCGACTGTGAAACTTGCTCTGATAGTTTACGTACCTCATCCGCAACAACAGCAAAACCCTTTCCATGTTCTCCAGCTCTTGCAGCTTCAATCGCCGCATTTAAAGCAAGAAGGTTTGTTTGATCTGCAATATCACGAATAACCGTGACAAGTTGTGATATATCTTCAGACTGTTGATCAAGTACTTTTACATGTTGCACCGCATCATTTACAATTGTATTGATTCTTTCCATTTTACTTACAGAATGAATCATTAATTCTGTTCCCTCTTCCGTGAGATTTTGAACAGTAGAAGAGTCCCCATAGATTTGTTCTCCCTCTTGATTTGCACTATTAATCTTAGTATTAAAACCCTGCATCGTAGTAACAAGGTCACCCGTACTATTTGCTTGTGTTTCAGAGCCAGAAGCAAGCTCTTGCATCGTGGCTGATACTTGTTCAGATCCTTCTTTTACCTCAACGGCGGATTGTGTCAACTCTTCGCTTCTACTTGTAATGTGTTTGGATGCGTTAGCAACTTGTGTCAACATTTGTTTTAAATTATCTTGTGTAATATTTACAGATTCTATCAGGAGGTGAACCTCATCATTGGATTGATAATGTAACTTGTTTTGTGATAAATCACCTTTAGCCATGCGCAACATTTGGCCCGTCACTAATTTTATCGGCGTCGATATTTTACGAACAAGTACTGTAATTGGGTAAATGCTGATTACTAAAGCTATGCCTATCACAATAAAGATTGCATATAATACTTTATGAGCTGGCTTATTAAAATCCATCATATAAGTTCCCGCAACGACAGTCCAGCCCCAATTTGATTCTGTTTCTGAATAGGATACCTTTTTTTCAATCACCTTTTCATTATCTGGTAAAGGCCACGAGAAATATGTAAATCCCCCACCATCATGTCCTGTTTCTATCAGTTGCTGTGTTGACTTTATCCCATTTGGATCGACACTTTCCCAACTATTTTGGCCTTCTAACCATGGGTGGGCAATTTGATTTCCTTCATCATCAAGTATGAACATATATCCATGTTCACCCAGATTGATCTTCTTGTTTATAGCCCGCTTTTGATCTGCATCTTTTTCGCCCAAGATTGCGACTTTTACTCTTTCTTGCGCATCTTCCAGCGAGATATTACCTTTTTCAACTTCAATATTTAAGGCTGTAATCATTTCTACTGTCATTTCCACACTATTTTTTAAATTGGTTTCACCAAGATCATTTAAGCTTTTAGTACTATTTGTATAACTAAAATAGCCTAAAGCAGATAATGGTACGATTAATAAAAGAACAGATATAAATACAAGCTTCTTTTTAATCGAATTTAATTTCAATATGTCCATTATGTAGACTCCCTTCATGCTGATTGGAAAAGGATCGCAAGTAATTCTCACTTAAAAATGTACTCCCTTTCATTATTTTTAAAAGAAGTATTTTATTTGCTATTCCTTTTACTCGCTACTCCTTATATCGACATAAGTAACATATTGTGTTGTAAATATCCCATTAAAATATAGTTAAATTTCATGTGAATAATGGATACATTAAAATGATTACTATTTATGTGTGAAATTAATCATCTTCACAATAAAAAAGGGGCTAGGACACAAAGGGTTCATCCTCGTTTAACTACTAAAATTGATACCAACTCTAATAGTTAAGAGGTTAGACCTTTGGCTTTGTCCTAGCCTCCATCATTTAAAAGTAAAATGAGGATACCCATTTTGCAAGTGTTGCTGCGATAACTGCACCATACGTCCCTACAACATTCCCTAAAATCCCCATTAACAATCCGACGGGGGCTAATGAAGGTTGGAAGACCGAAGCAACAACTGGTGCTGAGCTTGTCCCACCGATATTTCCTTGAGAACCAACTGCTACAAAGAATAGTGGGGCCCTTAGTAATCGAGCAAATAAGAATATAACGAGAACGTGAATAGCCAACCATACTACACCAAGTAAGACATATTGTGGTGCATCTAGTACATAAGCAAGATCAGCCTTCGCGCCAATTGTTGCAAGTAGCATATAAATACCTGCGTAACCGACTTTACTTGCACCGTAATTTTCTAGTTTTCTAATCGGTGTAAAGGAAAAGATAATCCCAACAGCAGAAATAATCATAATCGTCCATGTGCCGGCAGATAAGACGGATGTTTCGGGTAACAATTCCGAAAAACGCCTAATGATATATGATACACCAAATCCAACACCCAACATTGCGACTAACTGTGGTACAGCAAGTGGACGGGAATTTTCTTGAGAAAATTTAGCCATCTCTTCATTTACTTCTGCAATAATGGTGTTATCAGCTTTATTCCATTTATTAAACTTATGTTGGAATCCAGCTAAAAAGATCATAATACCCATCCAACTGTAACCAACAACTGTATCTACAACAATGATAGGTGACAATACATTGTGTGGCGTTCCCGTTGCCTCAATCATTGCAGCCATATTGGCACTTCCACCTATCCAACTTCCTGAAAGTGCAGCAACACCTGTCCAAGCTTCTTCTGGTAATAAAGGTTGGAAAATTGCTAAAGCTATTGGTCCACCAATAATAACACCAAGTGTCCCTGCAAAAAACATCATGATTGCCTTTGGTCCCAATTTTAATGTTGCCGGAACATTTGCAGATAATAGCAATAATAATAGACCAAACGGCAAGATATAGGTTGATACAAAGTCATATAATGTAGATTGATCCGGAATAATTCCTAAAGTAGTTGAAATCATTGGAATGAAGTATGTCCAAATGAGTGGCGGAGCATAGTGGAAAAACTTCTGCAAAAGGCGGTTTTTGGATTCTCCTAAAACAAAAACAAAGCCAACTACCGCAGCTAAATAAGCAAATATCGCCATCGGCTCTTGAATGAGCGGGGCTGTATACAAATATCCCATTTCATACCTCCTCTGTTTATCTTGTTGTCATAAAATGTAATATGGGATTAATAAATTTTAACATGAATAAAAAAGATATGTCATTTATTTTAACGAATCATTGATTTTACATGTTGTTGAAAGGCCTCTACAAATTGCTTTGGCGGAGTTTTCACATAATACGAAAATACACCTTGGATTGTATGTAAATAAAGCAATCCACTATTTTTGCTGGACATGCGGTAAGACATATCTCTTATTTCCTCAATAGAGAATTGCCGGTGTTTCGTCTCAACACGATTCGTATATAAACATATTTCCCGATGATGTTCAATCTGTCTTTGCTCAATAGACGTAACTTCTCTTTCGATTTTGAAGTACGCATGCTTTGCTAACAACATGTATTTTCCCCTTCTTTACAATAAACTTGTACTATATTTTAACAACACTTAGTCATTAAAATATAGTACACTCTTTATAAGATCGGACCAATCAAAGCTTTATTTATTACTTCACCTTATTTAAGACATTTTTAAGTGTCGTGACAGATTGATCAAATTGACTTTTCTCTGTTTCATTTAGGTCTATTTCAACAACTTCCCGAACGCCTGAACGATTAATAACGGTTGGTACTCCAATATATATATCACGGTGTCCATATTCCCCTTCTATATATGTTGAAGTCGTTAACATACTATTTTCATTGTTTAAGATTGCTTTTGTTATTCGTACAAGTGCCATACCAACACCATAATATGTTGCTCCTTTTCTTTCAATGATATGATAGGCTGCATCACGTACTTGCATAAATAAGTGATCTAATTCTTCCTGTTTAATGAGTGGGTTTCTTGCTAAATACGTATCAATTTGCTCCACCCCAATTGTTGCACGACTCCATACAGGAAGCTCTGTATCACCATGTTCACCAATGATTAGCGCATGTACATTTCTCGTATCGATATGAAAATGTTGTCCCAAAGTATAACGTAATCTTGCAGTATCAAGGACTGTTCCTGAACCGATAACTCGTTCTTTTGGTAACCCTGATTCCTGCCAAGTGATATATGTTAAAACATCAACAGGATTTGTGGCAACTAAGAAAATACCTTGAAAATGATGTTGCATCACATCAGAAACCATTCCCCTAAATAGTTTTGCATTTTTTTCTACTAAATCTAATCTTGTTTCGCCAGGCTTTTGTGGAAGTCCTGCAGTGATGACGACAATATCCGCGTCTTTGCAATCTGCATATGTTCCATTCCAAACTTTTGTTGGGCTTGGAGCAAATGGCATGCCATGACTTAAGTCCATCGCTTCACCTTCAGCCTTTGCCTCATGAATATCAATCAATACTAATTCTTCCGCGACTCCTTGATTCACACATGCATACGCATAACTACAACCAACTGCACCCGTCCCAATTATGACGATACGATTCACTTTTTCTCTCATCATCTGCCTGCTCCTTTCCAAACCTTTTTAAAATTAGCAGCAGGGATCGTCACATTTCTCCTACTAGTTCGTAATGAACGCATTAGGTTTCTAGTTGTTGATTCCCCACTTATCATACTTTAAACCTCCTCGAATTCTTGAAATGACGGACTTACGCATGAAACTATGATAAATAGAACATGTATATTTACATCTTTCCCTCCATACAGACTAGCAAAAGTGATATAATTATTTTACTATTTTGCTTATTCAAGGAGAGGTTAAGATAATGTCACACACGCCTTTTATTTTATTTTCCTTTTCACATCTGATTGTGTTCGTTTTACTCTTCTTATCCTTACTTTATTTACATCGAGCTACTCATTTACGACAACGCAACTTAAAACGATATGAACGTTATTTTGCACTCATTTTATTAGGTCTGGAAGTTGGTTACCATGGCCTGCAATTTGCTCAATCCAATTGGACACCACAATATAATTTACCGTTAGAGTTATGTAGTTTAACCTTATTTGGGGCAATTATTTTATTATGGCGGCCAAATCAAGTGCTATATCAATTTGTATTTTATGCGGGTATTGCTGGGGCGATACAAGCATTAATTACTCCTGTAACTGATTACGGCTTTCCGCATTATCGATATTTCCACTTTTTTATCACACATTGTGGCATTATCATGACAGCATTTTATTTTACTTGGGTAAAACGAGGATACCGTCCAACCCTAAAAGGTATTGGTCAAACAATGCTTATATTAAATATCCTTCTGCCTATCATTTTATATCTCAATCACATAACAGGTGGAAATTATATGTTCTTAGCAGAAAAACCACCAAGCGGCAGCATACTTGACCTCCTCGGCCCATACCCATGGTACCTACTATCACTAGAGATTGTAGCAACCACCATGTTTCTCACCCTACTCCTATTATTCAAGTGAAACATGGGGACGGTTCTCCTGTTTCATTAGCAAAGAATCCGTCCACATTTTTATTATTATTTCAAAAAGGGTATTGACTTTTTAGAGAATAGCCTATAGACTAACATCTAACATTAAGAAATGTATTAAAAATTAAATATTTGTACCACTTTCTTATCAAGAGAGACGGAGGGAAGGGCCCTATGAAGTCTCGGCAACAGATTCTTTTAAAATGGAAAACTGTGCCAAGTCCCACAAATGCTATTGCTGCATTTGAAAGATGAGAAAGAGATGGTTTCTTACATAGAATCCCTCTTTTTCTTATCAATTAAGAAAAGGAGGGATTTTTTCGTGCAACTTTTAAAGAATGTGACACAAGGAGTAACGTCACTGCCACCGCTTGTGTCCATAGTGTAAAACAGCAATATTTTGGAAAAAGGCGAACGGTTCAAAACATTTGAGGAGGACATCATATGATCGAGTTTAAAGATGTTTCAAAAACTTTTCATCTCGGAAAACGCGAAGTGCAAGCTGTAAAAAACGTATCCTTAACAATTTCACAAGGAGAAATATTTGGGGTTATTGGATTTAGTGGTGCTGGGAAAAGTACATTGCTACGTTTAGTCAACATGCTGGAGCGCCCAACCTCTGGAACTGTATGGATGCACGGGGTAAATATTAGCACATTATCCGCAAAAGAATTACGTGCAAAACGCAGAAACATCGGGATGATTTTTCAAAACTTTAATCTATTTAACGCTCGTACCGTCGCGGGGAACATAGCATATCCATTAAAACTAGCTGGATATTCCAAGCAAAAAATAGCCGAACGAGTGAATGAATTATTACAGTTTGTCGGACTTGAAGATAAAGCAAAAGACTATCCCGATCAATTATCGGGAGGGCAAAAACAGCGGGTAGGTATTGCAAGAGCACTCGCCACTTCACCAGACGTGCTCATTTGTGACGAAGCAACATCAGCACTAGATCCTGACACGACAAGTGATATTTTACGATTACTAAAAAAGGTCAATCGTGAACTTGGCATTACGATGTTACTTATTACACACGAAATGCACGTTATCCAGTCCATCTGTGACAAAGTCGCCGTTATGGAAGACGGAGAGGTTATTGAATTCGGCAACGTATTTGAGACATTTACAAATCCGCAACATCCAACGACAAAGCGATTTATTAGTTCCGTGCAACAAGACTTACCGTCCCAGGAAGTTCTGAGAGAATGGCAAGATAAATCAAATAACAGCAAGCTTTATCGCGTTATATTTACCGGTGAAATTACAAATAATCCCGTATTATCACAAGTTACGAAACGACATGACGTAGATTTTAATATTATCTATGGTTCTGTTCAAGAATTACAAGCACAATTATTCGGAAATTTACTCGTATCATTCACTGGCGAATCCGCCAACGTAAACCAAGTACTCACAGAACTAAAAACGCTTGTACAAATTGAGGAGGTGAACATTCATGAAAGTTGATTGGACTACATTTTGGCCTCGCATTGTTGAAGCAACAGGCGAAACACTCACAATGGTTATTGCAACCTTAATCTTTGGTTCCATTATCGGGATAACTTTCGGCTTACTACTCTTTGTAACAAGAGAAAATCATATTTTAGAAAATAAATTCGTGTTTCAAATATTAAATTTACTAGTAAACATGATCCGACCTATTCCTTTTATCATTTTCCTTGTAGCAATCTCACAGCTTACAAGGCTCGTGATTGGAACAACTATCGGAACCGCAGCAGCCATTTTCCCAATGACTATTGTTGCAAGTTTTACAGTTGCGAGAGTAGTAGAAAACAACTTAGTAAGTATTGATCCAGGTGTCATTGAAGCGGCTCAGGCAATGGGGGCAAGTCCCTTACGCATTATATTTACAGTATTAATTCCAGAAGCACTCGGACCACTTATTTTAGGACTGACATTTGTTTCAGTTGGCTTAATCGACTTTTCTGCAGTCGCAGGTACAGTTGGAGGAGGTGGGCTTGGTCATGTCGCAATGACTTATGGCTATCAACGATTTGATGGAAGTGTCATGCTCGTTACAGTTCTCATTTTAATTGCAATGGTCCAACTGGCACAATGGCTCGGAAATACATTATCAAAGAAAATCATGCGCAGATAAAGCATGTCAACAGGCAAAAAAGCTCGCATAAACGATGCCTTGTTCATCCAGGGACATCCGTACCATTTAAATTATTTACTACCTAGTTCGTACAGAATAAAAAACTTATTTTGGATAAGAGGAGACATTTACATGAAAAGATTATTACTTCTAAGCATTGCTATTTTAACTATATTTACAATTTCAGCCTGTTCCAGTTCGAAAGCAGAAGGACCAGGGGATGATAAAGATAAAATACATGTCAAAATTGGTGTCAATGGTGCTGACGGTGCACAGTGGCCAATCTTAAAAGAAAAAGCAGCAAAAGAAGGAATTGAGATTGAACTCATTGAGTTTGCTGATTATACACTGCCAAATAATGCACTAGCTCAAGGAGATATTGATATGAATGCTTTCCAACATATCGCTTTTCTCGGCCAATATGTAAAAGAAAGCGGTAATCATATTGTGCCAATTGGTTCCACCATGTTAGCGCCAATGGGGTTATTCTCCGAAAAGATTGATGATGTATCTGAAATAAAGGCAGGAGATAAAATTGCAATCCCAGATGATCCTTCAAACCAAGCTCGGGCATTACGCCTTTTAGAAAGTGCGGGCCTACTTGTACTTTCCGATGACTTTGGTCTGTTTGGAACACCAACAGAAATTGCAGACAACCCATTAAATCTAGATATATTACCGATGACAGCACAACAAACACCACGTGTACTACCTGATGTAACTGCCTCCGTTATTAATAATGGGGTTGCAGGGCAAGCAGGCTTCTCACCTATTGAAGATGCGGTATTTATTGAAGATGAAACAGATGATAACATTCATCCTTACGTCAATATCTTAGCCGTACGAGAGGATGACAAAGACAACAAAGCATACAAACGAATCGCAGAGCTTTACCAAGAGGAAGATATTGAAAAAGTCGTGAAGGAAGATACAAATGGCGGTTCGTTTTTAGTGAAATTAACAGCTGAACAACTTGAAAAGACATTTGCAGAACTTAAAAAATAATAAATGGAGTGATTGAAATGACAGTCGTTAAAAATAACCATCTGAATGTAATCTCACAATCTATTGAGCAAAATCGGGATTTATATATTCAAACAAGTCAGGCCATCCATGCGAAGCCAGAGATTGGTAATGAAGAAGTGTTCGCAAGTAAGGAACTCGTAAGCATTTTAGAAAGGTCAGGCTTTGATGTGCAAACAGCAGTTGCCGGACACGAAACATCTTTTTATGCAATACGTGATACTGGTAAAGAAGGGCCTACGATTGCGTATCTAGCAGAATATGACGCACTAGCTGGACTCGGCCATGCGTGCGGACATAATATTATCGGAACAACAAGCGTCGCTGCTGCGATTGCATTATCTGAAGTTATTTATGAAACAGGAGGACGTGTAATCGTGCTCGGTACTCCTGCAGAAGAAGGGGGGCCAAACGGCAGCGCAAAAGGTAGTTTTGTAAAACATGGATTTTTAAAAGATGTGGACGTTGCACTTATGCTTCATCCATCCGGAAAAACATCTTTAACATCCGAAACATTAGCAGTTGATCCGCTTGACTTTCATTTTCACGGGAAAGCGGCCCATGCTTCTGGAGCACCACATAAAGGAATTAATGCCCTTGATGCTGTCATCCAATTATTTAACGGTATCAATGCTTTACGCCAACAATTACCAAGTGACGTGCGTATTCACGGAATTATTACACATGGTGGTGATGCACCAAATATTATTCCTGACTACGCATCCGCAAGATTTTATATTCGTGCATCTACATGGAGTCGAACTGAAGAAACAGCGAATAAGGTAAGAAAAATAGCTGAAGGGGCAGCACTTGCAACTGGGGCAACAGTTAAAGTGGAAAGATTTCAAAATGAAGTGAAGGATTTTGTACTTAACGCTGTATTAGATGAGGTGTTAGGTGAAGAACTTGAGAATGTCGGGGAAGATGTCATTACCGAAAAGCGTGCTGGTAAAGGGTCAACAGACGCAGGTAATATTAGTTATGAAGTCCCAACTACACACGGCCATATAAAAATTGGACCTGACAATCTCATCGGCCATACAATCGAATTTCGTGAGGCAGCAAAGTCTAAAGTAGGAGACGAAGCGATTATAAAAGGAGCAAAGGCATTAGCGAATACAGGATACAGACTCTTAACAGATGCAGAATTATTACACCGTATACGGAAGGAATTTGAAAAGGCAGTCGCCGAGAAACAATCGTAACATTCAAATAGCAAGGGTTTTTCCTACAAGATATCATAACGTGCCGGCTATGGTCATGTGCCAATTGCCGGCATAAGTCTTTTTTTGTTTCAAAGCTAATACCTTTTGCTTTGTAATATATTTTTCTTCTTTTTTGCATTGCGTCGCGCTGTCGTTTTAATAAGATCTCCCAGTACTTCCTTGAAACGTTTCGCTATATCCATTCATTAGCAGAAAAAAGAAGCATACCAGACATTTGGCATGCTTCCATTCCTATTCGATTTACCTATGATTTTTTTCCTCTTTTACTGTAAAAAGCAAAAGCGATGACACCTACTAAAAGTCCAATCCCCGCTCCTATGCTGATTGAAAACACTAGAAAGCTCGGGTTGAAAAACATGCCAAATATTACACCAATCGCGCTACCAAAAATCATTCCTAATGGGATAAGACTATCTATCAAAACCTTTGTGTTTCTTGACTTTTCCAAATCTAAAATCCTTTCTATCTTAGTTTATTGCTAATCAATATCATCGTATTATATCCCTTATACACAAAAAAACTTTAACCCCTTTTGCCTCGCCTACCCATCGTGAATATTCTGTTCACTTATAAAATAAATCATTAACCCGATAAAATAAAGAAAAGTTAAAATAAAAAAATAATCCATTTCTAATATTGCACATAAACTAAATAAAGATAAGCCGCCTAGCAACAAGGGGACATGTGCAACTACCAAAGCTTTTATAAGAGTTAACAATCCTAGAAATAGCGAAATCCCCAATGCGAAGAGCACAAAAATTAGGAGGGGATGCCACTCCAACCCTTCTTGATTTGAAATAATAACTAGAATCGTAGTTACAATAATAAAAACCCATAATATGCTAATCATCCACGTTTTCATCGCAACACCTTCCCTCTATTCATATTCTATTTATGATTGTATTACGAAATAGATAGCGGTAGGTAAAAAGGCCAACAAAAACAAGATAGGACGTTTTTTAGCCTTAAAGTTACTCCACGACCCACCGATAAGATTTACTCCCATTAGTAATAGGACAATCGGTATATAAACATGATGAATCGAAGCTGGAATAATAAAAAATATGATCCCAATCCATGATATGATATGCAGTTGATGGTTCCACTTTTTACGTTCCAATGTTTTATCATTCCATTTCGCGTAAAATAAGTATTGTAATTTTCATATAATTACAGTATAACACATCATATAATATGAATGAATGGAGTTTTCGTACTTCCTCCTACTTATTTTTATTGAACGAATTGACCTTTTACTAGCTATTCCCCAATGTGCACTGTCTACATGATTATGGCATGATTTTAAAATTATGCCATAATCAATTACATTTAATTGACTTTATATTCTGTATATGTTAATTTACACATAACATTTAAATTCTGTGACGAGAAAGAGTAGGAAAAGAATGCTGTTCTTTAGAGAATCGGGACATGGTGAAAACCGATGGGCAGTACTTTTCTGAAAATCATCTCCGAGATGCATGGCCGAAGTAAGTAAGCTTTGACGGACTTCCACCGTTATATGGAACACGTATAAATTGTACGTTGAACGAGCGCCGGATTATTTGCATTGCAATGATTTACGGAATATGGGTGGTAACGCGAGCAAAAACTCGTCCCTAATAAGGGACGAGTTTTTTTGTGCATAGAATTGCGCCAATCTTTTTGCAACTCCGGTTTAAAGTTCTCACAGTTTTTTCACATAGGAGGTTTTTTTATGAACAAGAGGAATTTATTATATTCGGGTTTTATGCTCTTTTCTTTATTTTTTGGTGCAGGAAATTTAATTTTTCCGCCCTTTTTAGGGATGGAATCTGGCAACTATTTTATCATTGCAATCATTGGATTCATATTAACTGCTGTACTTATCCCCTTTTTATCTGTTATTTCTGTAGCACTTTCGGAAAATGGACTTTTGGCTATTGGACAGCGTGTACATCCAATTTTTGGCCTCATTTTTGCCATTGTCATTTACATGTCCATTGGAGCCTTCTATGGCATCCCACGTGCGGCAAGCGTTGCCTATGAATTAGGATTTATTCAAATTTTTAGTAGTAGTATTGAAAGTCGACTTACTTTATTAGCCTTTTCGATAATCTTCTTCGGGTTAACATATGTAATCAGTTTAAATCCTAAAAAAATCATTGATTATGTCGGGCAAATTTTAACACCTATATTACTTCTTACTTTAGCAATTTTATTCATTCGTGCCTTTACTGTTTTTTCATATACGGATATGCCACCAGCAGCTCATTATCAATCCAATCCTTTTTTAGCTGGGTTTTTAGATGGATATTTCACATTAGATGCTATCGCAGCTCTTGCCTTCGGTATTGTCATTATTAATGGATTAAAAGATAAAGGGATTACAGATAAAAGAAATCTCCTGCGGGCTACTGTGATTGCTGGAGTCATTGCAACGATTGGCTTAACTGTTGTTTACATATCACTTGCGTGGATTGGGCGAGTCATGCCACTTTCAAAAACCCCTAAAAATGGTGCAGAGATTTTAGTTCTGGCTTCACAGCAATTATTCGGTTTTAGCGGAAATATACTATTTGGGATTATCGTTATTCTTGCGTGTTTAACTACTTGCATCGGCTTGATCAATGCTTGTGCGAGATTTTTTAACGAAACATTTCCTGGCATTTCCTATAAAAATTATGTGCGTATTTTCACTTTCATTGGCTTAGGGTTTGCAAATCTTGGACTAGCAATTATTTTGAAAGTCGCGGTACCTTTACTTATGTTTATTTATCCAATTGCGATTGTACTTGTTGTACTATCCATATTCCAACATTTCTTTGGAGGAAGTCATAAAATGTATGTCTACGCTACTACAGTTGCAACGATATTTGCCTTTTATGATATGCTTGGTTCCTTCCAAATCAAAATTCCCGTACTGCATCATATTTTGCGGTTGCTTCCAATGTTCGAAAATGGCTTGGGCTGGGTACTACCTACACTTATAGCAGCAACAATCGGGTACTTTATCGATTACAAGCCTAGAGGCAAATCACTGAAAAAGGCAGGATAATGCAACATGGGGGGTCTGACCCCCCATGTATGATAAAGATTCAAATGGAATGATTTTTGTTCATTTAAGTTAAAGACAAGACATTACAAGACATCATTTATATTTTGCTGCGCTTCTTGGACTTGCTGACGAGTGTCGTGCAATTGTTCATATGCTTGTTGGAACTGGGAGTTTTCTATCGCTTCAGTACCAGCACTTTTAAGACTTTCTAATTCACTTTCAGCATGTTGTAATTGCTCCTCGGCACGATTATACAAGTGCAAATCAGAGCCTTGTGCAAGACGAATTGATTCTTGCGCCTCTTTTATTTGCTTACTGGCCAATTGCAGTTTATCATGAAGCTCTTGCTTTTCCATGTCTCCAACCTCCATAAGCTTTATCATAAATAGTATTCCTTTGCCTGAAAAAGATATGTAAGGCTATCTTTGGATGTTAGCACCATCTACAACGAACATCTAACGTAATATGAGGATTCATGAAAACATGAACTACTACAATTCTAAAGCAGTATATTTACTCCTTAAACAAAGGCAGTAGCAGCTTCCTATCCAGATTATGAGACATAAAAAAGCCAATACTACCGTGGCATACACCATTTTAGTATTGGCTCCATTTTCTTAAGTTACATTAATTCTTTTTCACAAATTCCGTTTTCAATTGCATCGCACCAAAACCGTCAATTCTACAATCGATATCGTGATCACCGTCAACAAGGCGGATATTTTTTACCTTTGTCCCCTGTTTAACAACTTGGGAACTTCCTTTCAATTTTAAATCTTTTATTACTGTAACCGTATCTCCATCTTCTAAAATATTCCCATGTGCATCCTTAAATACCTTTTCATCCTCCACTTCAACAGCAGCGTCTGCTGTCCATTCATGACTACATTCCGGGCAAACGAATAAATGTCTGTCCTCATATGTATATTCCGAACTACATTGTGGGCAATTTGGTAATTGACTCATGTTCTCCATTCCTCTCCCTATTTTATGCTCTATTTTTAAAAATAATTGCTTATCTCAGCCATATGTTACCCTATTTTCAATAAGAAGTCATGATAATAGAGACCGTTTTCTCAAAAGTAAATATTTGTTATATTCCTCTTACATTATATAATAGTTTTAAAAGTTCTTTATTTTATATCCAAAGGGGATGGGATGAAATCATGACAATACATGTAGACACACTTCCAAGTAAAGAAATGAGACGCGTTGCACTTGAAAGCAGATATCCAGTTTGGCCACGCAATACATTAGCAACGCATTTTTCTAACGCAAGCATAACATATGGAGACCGCGATTTTATATATATGGCAGACGGGAGAAAGGCTACCTATGCTGAGATTTGGGAAAAGGCAGAGGACTATGCCAAAGCATTGATCAATCTCGGAGTGAAAAGGCGAGATCATGTTGCAATTTTAATGGAAAATGACCTTTCTTATCCATCACTCATCATCGCAACGTCTATGATAGGTGCAGTCTGTATCCCATTGAATACGATGTTAAATAAGGAAGACCTTTCCTATATTTTGACGCAATCAGATAGTCGCTTTTTAATTTTCCACGACAAAGTAAAAGATAAAAACCATGCAAAAACAATTGTGGAACTTTTAGACGAAACTGATTTTCAAAAACATAGCCAATTAGCAAAGGCTATTTGTGTTACAAGTAGCAAGGAACATACTAGCACGAACTTCTTATCATGGGATGCATTTTGTAAAGGGGCACAAGCTGTTTCAAATGAAACATTGACAGCGCGAAAAGAAGCATCCCTTTATCCAGATGAAGTTGCCATTATTTTATATACATCTGGTTCAACTGGAAAATCAAAAGGGGTTATGCTGACACACGATATGATGCTACGTTGTGCTTACAGTACATGTTTAAGTAGGGCAATCGAAGACGGGAGAATCACATTTGCTCCATTACCGTTTTACCATTGTTTTGCTATTATTGAAGCACTTTTTGCGATGTCCTTTGTCGGTGGTGCCGTCATATCAAGTCCGTCATTTTCTCCATTGACAGCATTACAATTGATGGAAAAATACAAGGCAAATGATTTTCTTTGTGTACCATCGATGTTAGTTCCATTATTAAACCATCCACGCGTACACGAGTTTGATTTATCTCATCTTTTTGCCATATGGTGTGGTGCCGCACCCGCTCCTGTCCCAGTATGGAAAAAAGCAATGGATGTACTTGGCTTAACAGAAGTTTTAACAGGTTATGGACAAACTGAAGTGAGCTCATCTGGTGTTACAACAGAAGTAGGAGATCCAATTGAGCGGATTTCAAGTCGTGTTGGGCGACCAAAGCTTGGTGGAGTATGTGGATTACCGGAATTTAATGGAAGTACCGTTCAATATAAGACAGTCAATCAAGATACAGGTCAAGACTTACCAGCTGGCTCTGTCGGCGAACTTGTTGTAAGAGGGAATACCGTTACACATGGTTACTACAATAATCCCGAAGAAACCGCTGCTACAATTGACAAAGATGGTTGGTTACGTACAGGTGATATTGGACGCATTGATGCACTTGGTTATATTGAAGTTTTAGGAAGAAGGAAAGATATTTATAAAGTCTCTGGCGAAATTGTTGCGCCACGCGAGGTGGAAGAAGTTATTTCCAAACATCCTGCAGTAAACAATGTCTATATTGTAGGAGTTCCTGATAAAATGACGACCGAAACCGGCGCAGCGTTTATCGAGTTAAAAGCTGGTGAAAACTGTACGCGTCGAGAAATTGTAGAGTGGTGTGCTGCCCGTATTGCACGGTTTAAAATTCCACGCTACGTTTGGTTTATTGAAGCATCCGATTGGCCTATGACAAGTACAGGAAAAGTACAGAAATTCCGTTTACAGGAAATCGCGATAGAGAAACTTGAAAAAAAGTAGAATGACCAGTTGGAGGAGAAAATAAAATGAGCAAACAATGGCATCAACATAACTTACGTGTACATTATAAAGAAACAGATCAAATGGGCGTTGTCCATCACGCTAATTATGTCAGTTGGTTTGAAATTGGACGCACAGAATATATGCGAGAAAAAGGTTTAAACTATCGTAAAATTGAAGAACTCGGCTTGCTCTTGCCAGTTCTAGATGTAAATGTACGTTATCAAAAACCTGCGCGTTATGACGATTATGTAGCAATCTTCACACAGCTCACAGATTTTTCACCTGTACGTTTAAAATTTGCGTATGAAGTAAGAAAAATAGATGATACCGTAGCTCATAACAATTATGAAGAAAGACCGTATGGTGAATTACTCTCAACTGGTTCCACATTACATATGTGGGTAAATGAAAACTGGAGACCAAAACGTTTGGACAAGGCTGAACCAGAAATTTATCAACAACTAGCAGCTCTCGTACAAGATGAATCTTAAAAAGGGGTCAGACCCCTTTTTAAGAAATCCTCGTCATCGCTCACCTTTTTACCCTTTGTTGAAACGAATGATATGTAAATAGATGTGATGTATGAGACCACAAAGTACAAGAATCCATGCAGTAAAGGCGATATAAAACATTACTTTAGGAATTACGATTAAAAATGGCACATCTAAAGCATGTGATAACTGAAAAGTACTTGCAGTGTACATACCAAGCGGAAACACCATTCCCCACAATTGTGGATCATAAGTTATTGGGAAATGATGATAAACATAACGCCAAATCGTAAGAATAAAGAGTAACGGGATCCACCATGTACCCGTTATCCAAAAAAATAATGTAAAACCTTTTAAAAAAGGGGTAATTTCTTTTAACAAAGACCAATTTTCATGATGCAAGATTAAGGTTGATCCCGCTAAAGTTGTAATTGCAACAGCGCCCATGTTAATCCAATATGGAGGAGTTAGCGCATCAAACTTTAGTTCCACAAATGTGAAACGATAAAAAATAAGCGTAATAATATTTAAATACAACATACACCCTAAAAAATACATGCACAACGTTACAAACAACATCACATCTCTGCCAACTCCAACATAAGAAGAAAGTAGTGTTCCCAAGATAGAAATAGACTGTGTTGCAACAGTTGCAATTAACCATGCCCCATTAATTCCTTCTGCAATAGATGGTTTATTTGTGCGAATTGTCACCGCCGTAAAAAACGTATACATAATAATAATCCATAAAACAATCGCAATCGCCCATAAAAATACCGACAACAAATAGTGGCCTGTGATCATAATAAGTTGACTACCAAATACACTCGTTCCTGCAACCATTGTAAAAAATCCCGGCCCAAGTGTATGACTTGTCAAATCTCGTCTTACTTTCGGATAGTAATAGAAAATCCGAATGAAGGTGAGGATCCAAAGACTAGTATAAGCAACTATATTCACGAACAATAAGAGGATGGCAATGGGCTCCATCCCTAGTAAATGAGAGCCAATCGATAATATTCCCGTTGCCATCACCAAAGCAAAATAACCTGGAAAGAGATTTTCAGCTTGTTGCTTTAAAAAGTTTATTGGAATCAACCTCCCTTTTGAAGACGTGATCTTACTTCAACTAACTTATTTTAGTAGTATTCGTTAATGAAATACTTCATCATGCACGAGATTTAAGTAAGTAAAAGCTCACTATTTTGTAAACAATGGATCTCCCACACGCCACATACCAAATCGCGTTCAGATATATTGCATAGTTTATCCAAGGATGGCTAAAAATATCGTAAAGTCGTACGAAGCGGACTTACATGTTTAGTTCAATCGCCGAGAGCTTGTATAATGAAAGGTATTTGCTATAATATAGTCTGGCATAAGTGAAACGGATTAGCATCACTTGTTTGCGGGTGGGAGAGGGAATATTGAAAAAGTGTGATATATCATGAAGGGAGTTTTTCAGCTTCACAAGCATGGGACGACTTTTACGAAAGAAGTCGTTGCAGGTTTAACATCATTTTTCTCTATCGTCTACATCATTGCTGTAAACGCAAAGATTTTGGAGGATGCAGGTATACCGCTAGAAGCAGGGATTATCGCAACAATACTTTCCTCTTTTATTGGTTGTCTACTTGTCGCCTTTATGGCGAATGTACCCCTAATAATTGTTCCAGGAATGGGGATTAACGCCCTATTCACGTATACGATTGTAGGATCAATGGGTCTGCATTATACCGTTGCTTTAGCAGCAGTCGTTTTATCCGGGATTCTTTTTGTTATCGTTGCATTCACAAAGTTATCAACTATCATTTCTGATGCAATACCGATATCTTTAAAAGAATCCATTTCCGTTGGTATTGGTGTATTCATCGCATTTATCGGCTTACACAAAAGTGGAATCGTAGTCGGCAATGAAACAAATTTTGTTGCACTAGGCGATATTGCATCACCAATTGTGCTCGCATCTTTTATTAATTTAGTTATTACGCTATTTTTGTTTTTAAAGAAAGTACCTGGACACTTTTTAATTAGTATTATTTTAGGTACGATTGTTGCTTACTTGTTTGGACTCGTTCAGTTTTCGTCCATGGACTCCGGGTTCATTTCTTTTCACGAATATAAAGATGTATTTTTCAGTGCTGATTATAGTAGCATGTTGAGTACACCGTTTTTAATCGCTTGTTTTTCATTTGTGTTAGTACTTATCTTCGAGAATATCGGATTGGTGCATGCACAGGTAAACGGGATGTTAAAAGCTCCGGAGAAAAATAAAAAGTCGCTAGAAGCTGTGTCACTTTCCACCGTTGTATGTGGCCTTTTTGGTACAAGTCCGTCTGTTTCAACTGTCGAAACAGCAGCTGGTATATCAGCTGGTGGCAGAACGGGATTGACAGCTGTCGTAACAGGTTTTCTATTTTTACTATCACTATTCTTTATGCCTTTCATTAAGCTAGTACCAGAAGTAGCTATTGCACCAATTCTCATTATTATCGGTGCGATGATGTTAGGAAATATCGTTCATATTGATTTTAGTGATTTTACCGAAGTATTTCCTGCATTTCTTGTGATTATTATGATTCCTTTAACATATAGCATTGTGGATGGTATAGCCTTTGGTTTTATTGCATACCCACTTTTAAAAATATTTACTAAAAAATATAAACAATTGTCCATCCCACTATGTACGATCGCTTTATTGTTTCTCGCCTACTTTATATTGATTGCTTAAGACATTTACATGCCTAAAAAAGCAGGCAAAATAAACATATCAAGCTAAAATTAAAAAAGTTCCGTTCATCTCGTTGCGATGTTCGGAACTTTTTTGTTTCCTTTCCCCTTCTTTTCAGGAGCTGTTTTCAACAAGGAATAAAATCCAAATCCATAAAAAACCCCCCTGTATAGCAAATGTGATACGTACTATCTATTGTGCTCATTATCAAAAAAGGAAGTAAGACAAGCCCACCTTAAGATGAACTATCTTACTTCCCTTTCATCATTGCTGAACTATTCACTCAGCTGCCAATCATTAATCTTCCTCTACGTGATTCCGTTTCTTCTTAAATAACTTAGATAATGTTTCATAAACAATCGGAACAATGATCAATGTTAGGACAGTTGAACTTGTCAAACCACCAATAACAGTTATACCGAGGTCTCTTGAAATCAAGCCACCTCCACCTGCTCCAAATACTAATGGAAGTAGGGCACCGATTGTTGCGATTGCTGTCATCAGAATGGGACGTAAACGTGTTGCGCCAGCTTCAAGGATCGCTTCACGCATTTCCATTCCACTATGTTCCATACGAACCATTCTATCTACAAGCACGATCGCATTTGTTACTACGATACCAATCAACATTAATAGCCCCATCATCACAGATACAGATATTGTCTCATTTGCTATGAATAAACCGATAAACGATCCAATTACTGCAAATGGTAACGAGAAGAGAATAGCAAATGGCGCCAATCCTTCACCAAATGTAACAACTAAGATAAAGTACACAATCGCAATCGCTGCGATCATGGCAACCCCAAGCTGTGTAAATGTTTCTGCCATATCAGCTGCTACACCACTTACTCCAACCGTAACACCTTTTGGTAAATCTAATTTGTCGATTGCGCTATCTACTTCAGACGTTGCTTTGGAAATATCATCTTCCAATATCGTTCCTGATACCGTTGCATAATATTCACCTTTACTACGCGCTAGCGTATTGAGTGTTGTACCTTTTTTCACCGTAACAAGCTTAGATAGCGGCATCGGACCCGCTGCAGTCGGTACTTCTTTATCTAAAATATCATCAACGGATTTTGGTTGTTCCGTTTGTTCTTGTTGGACAATGACGTCAAGCGCGTCCCCATCCTTTTCAATCGTCGTTAGTACTTTCTGTGTTGTATCTGGGTTTAACATCCCGACGATTTGCGCCGTTGTCAAACCATACTGCAACACTTCATTTTGATCGACTTTGAAAGTATATTCTACATATGCATCCTCTGCAGTTGAAGAAACATCCGCTAGTCTATCATTTTTTCCCATAATATCTTCTACCGCCGCTACAGAATCATTAAGTTTATTTAAATCTTCACTGTAGAGCGTATAACTAATTTCATTATTATTCATCCCCATAGATGAGAAGTCCTGGCTTTTCCATTCACCTGACTGATCAACATGGAACACATAATCTTCAATTTCCTCACGTACCTCAGGGAAATCCTTCATATCTGGGTCAAAAATGAGATACATTAATGCCCCGTTTCCTCCACCACCCATCATGGCAGCCATCGGATCCCCATCATCTGTGACAGATAATTGAAGGATATCAATATCATCACGTTTTAATAACTCTTGTTCCACAGTTTCAACATTTTTTAACGTATCTTCCTTTAATTCTCCCGTTTCCGGTGTATAAGTTAAATACATTACTTTTTCTTCTTCACTACCTAAGAAGCTAAATCCAATAAATGGAGTTAATACTAAGCTACCTACTAACAAAAGAATCGCGACACTAGAACTAATAATTTTGTGATTTAGCGTCCACTGTAAAATACGTTTATACCAACTTGCTAACTTACCAGCCTCTTTATGCGCTTTTTCCGTCTTTTCACCATACAATTTCTTCTTAAATAAGAAATGTGAAAGTGCTGGAACAATCGTAATCGCCACAATTAACGATGCGCCTAGAGCAAACGTCATTGTAAGTGCAAATGGCATAAATAATTCCCCAACCATTCCACCTACGAAAATAAGTGGTGCAAATACGGCAGCCGTTACAATGGTCGATGAGAAAATTGGTTTAAACATTTCGAGGGTTGCTTCTCGAATAAGCGCGCGTCCTCTTAATTTCTCCTCTTTCAAATGCATCCGCCGGTAAATATTTTCAACTACGACAATGGAGTCATCAATTACACGCCCAATTGCTACGGTAATCGCACCTAATGTCATAATGTTTAATGAAATATCCATCCAATTTAACAATAGTAACGCCATAAAGATAGAAACAGGAATAGATATAATGGAAATAATCGTTGATTTATAATCTCTTAAGAATAAGAGAATAATCAACACCGCAATTAAACCACCAAAAACAGCCTTTTCTATCATTGTAAACACGGAATCTTCTATCGGTTCACCTTGATCAAGCGAAACATCGATATGGAGACCATCTATTTGTTTCATCTCATCATCAATCAACGTTTTTACATCATTTACTACGTCAACTGTATTTGCCTCTTGTCCTTTAACGACTTGAATGGCAATTGCGTCTTTCCCATTTGTACGTGAAATAGATTGTACTTTCCCAACGATATCAACCTTTGCGATATCACTTAGTTTTACAAATGGTTGTGGTTGTGTTTCAGAAGGTGTAACAGGAATAAGCATGCCTTTTAATTCATCCATTGTCATGAATTTCCCATCTACGGAAACAGCCTGTTCCCCTTCATCAAACTCTTGTAAACCTAACGAAACTGATAGATTACTTGCTTGAATCATTTGTTCTACATCTTCATCTTTTAAACCTAGTTCCGCCATCTTTGCTTCATTATACTTCAGATCAACTTCTTCAACATGTTGTCCAGTAATCGTCGCCTGTGCAACACCATCAATCTTTTTAATCTTTGGAAGGATAATATCCTCCACTGTTGAAGTTAAATCTACAATATCTTCTGTACTACTGCTGATACTTAATGCAACAACCGGCATCATATTCATACTAATTGCAGATATACTAGGCTTCTCTGCATCTTCCGGTAAGTTTACAGAAGTAAGTGCGGATTCGAGTGCGCGTTTCGCCTCATCCATATCAATTCCATACTCGTATTCAACCTGTAAACTTGCCATATTCGAATAAGAACTTGAGTTGACAGATTTTACATCTTCTAAATTCTCCACTACCTTCTCTATCGGCATGGATACATCTTCCATCACTTGCTCTGGAGTTGCTCCGGGGTATACATCCATGACCATTAAATATGGGATTGATATATCCGGTATCGTCTCCATCTTCATTCTCGTACTTGAATAAATACCAGAACAGACGATAATAATCGTAAGTAACCAAACGGCTAGTTTATTTTTAATAACAAAATTGACAAACCCTTTCACCTTTACACCTTCCCTTATTTGACTATATTGACCCATCATTTTATAATAATGACTAGCCAGTCAGTTGTCAATAATGGATACTTAGGAGCGGTGATTCAAAGTGGAAAAAAGGCAATTAATAATGGATAAATCAATGGAACTATTTGCAGAGCAAGGTTTCAGAAATACATCTGTCCAGCAAATAACAGATTACTGCGGCATTTCAAAGGGAGCTTTTTATTTATCTTTTAAAACGAAAAACGAACTTATTATGGCATTGATTGATAGTCTCATGGAAAAAATGACCCTTGAGGCTGACCGGGCAGTCAAAACAGCAAGTGACAAAGATCTGCTGTATGCATTTTATTACCAAATATTTCATTCATTTCGTAAGCATTCTGTTTTTGGCAAACTTATTGTTTCAGAGCATATGCAATCTATTAATGAAGAACTCGTTTCCAAAATCTATTATTACCAAAATCTATTAGATAAATTGATACTAACGATTATAGAACGATTGTATGGAAATAAAATCGAGAAAACCAAATACGATTTAATGTACTGTGTGAAAAGCTTTTTAGGCATGTATACGGAATTATTTATTTCAAACAATGAATTACCCGATGTAGAGTTAGATTTAGACTTATTAGCTAGATCACTTGTAGAGAAAACAAATATATTAGCGAAACATGCATTCACACCTTTTGTCTCTCATGAATTATTTCAAATATATAAAAATCCAACAATTGGGGATATGACGCAGCAACAGATCATAACGCTAATGGAAGAAAACATGGAGAAAATGGAAGACTCCATCGAAAAAGACTCCTTAATTCTTTTAAAGCAACACCTTATTGAACCGAAATTCAGCCCGGCAATCGTAAAAGGGCTAATAGAGAACATACGTCATCATCCTAATTGTAAACTCATTGTTTACTTACTAGAAAATAGGGGAGATTTCTATTAGCATACCGCTATTAAGACTTGTCTCTTTTCCTTCCCTATTTCAGGATACTCTATAACGGATAAAATGAGTGATAGACTTGGAGAATTTATGTTAAAGTTGAAAGAAAGTATTTCAATTAGTGAAATTCTTATTATGTAAATTGGATAAGAAAGGTTTGGGCAACTTTAATGAAAAGGACATTTGTAATTGTAAGTATAGTCGGTCTTCTATTATTGGCAGCATGCGGCTCTCACGCATCGGAGAAACAGTCACAACATCAGCAGGTAGCACAAGGGGACAACAAGGAGCGTACTACAAATATTTCTTCGGAAACCGCTGATACTCACGATGATACACAGAACGATAAATCAGATCATGACGGTAATAATGAAAACGCTGATTCACACCAAGAAAAGGCGGTAGAAAAAGGAAACACCTCCTCAAATCACAAAGCAAGCAAGAAGGAACAATATCTCCAAAAGTTAGAAGAGGTAAGTAAAAAAGTGGAGAAAATGCGTGATAATCCGGTGGATGACACAACACTTGCTTTGAAAAAAGTCGAAGGGGATGCATACGACATGCTTGATGGATTGCTAAATGAAGTTTATGGTGTCCTTCAGGATCATCTCCCAACAGATAAAATGGATGAACTTCGAAAGGAACAGCGTGAATGGATTCATTACCGCGATCAAACTGCAAAGAAGGCCTCCCTTAAATATGAGGGTGGGACATTGGAACAATATGAGTATGTAAAGACGGAGAATAATCTTACAGAAAAAAGATGCTTAGAGTTAATTGGAGAATATATGCCGAGTGACGTGTAGTTGTCATTTGGCCTTTTTGTTGCCACTTATAAAGATTCTTCTTTCATTATACTATATATCAAATTGATATATATCATATAGATAGATGGGCACCTTGGAAGAAATACACTGACACGCCATATGCAATTCTTGGCTTTTTAACTTTTAAAGGAGGGTGGGGGAAATGGTTAAACAAATTTTCACTGGACGCTATACAACGGAAAACAAAGATGATGTTGTTGTGTTTCTAATCGGAATGCGAATTAATAAACGTTGGGCCATTCATAAATGGCTTCCTGTATTCCATGCCATGCCAGGAATGATTCGCGAACTTTATACTCGTAAAGAAGAGTTAGGCTTTTTGTCATTAGAAAATTATTTTGGTCTGCGAACAACCATTATGATTCAATATTGGCGGTCATTAGATGATTTGCTTGCATATTCAAAAGAGGGAACGCATTTGACGGCATGGAAGAACTTCAACAAGAAGGTTGGGGATAATGACACGGTTGGCATTTACCACGAAACATACGTAATAAAAAAGGGACATTACGAATCTGTATACGGAAACATGCCCTTATATGGTTTAGCTAAAGCAATGAAGCATATTCCGATTACCCCAGAACGCATCTCAGCTCGAAGGCGCCTTCAACATCATGATTCGATGAGATAACAGGAAATGTTAACCACAAAGCGGCTATTCGAGTTGAATCGCCGCTTCCTGCACTATAACTTCTTCACAAATTCCGATATTAACTTCATCTCTCCAATACCCGGGATTCAATGCAATATCATGACTATCCTAACTATCAACGACTAGTCGCATATCCTTTCCTAGTTATCTATGAATCTCCTTTCAGACTACCTTATCGTAAAGTGACACAAACATACTCTATCCTTGAAAATAGTCTATAATGGCATCTCTAATTGCTCCTGAAATACTTTCTTGGAAATTGTCGGATTGAATGAGCACTTCATCTTCTTTGTTCGTTATATATCCTAATTCTAGCAGTATGGCCGGTACACTGTTTTCCCGTAAAACAAAGTAGTCCCCTTCCGATACACCGCGATTTCTCGTTTCAATAGACTCCTTAAATAGATAGTTGTGAACCAATTGTGCTATTTTCCTGTCCCGTTCGTGATAATAGTAGGAAGTAATTCCCTTTACCTCTTCCTGCTCAAATCCATCGTAATGAATGCTAATAAATAAATCCACCTGCTCCCCCTGCGCCATCGCCACCCGCTCTTTCCGGTCAACAAAGTCATCTCCATTACGTCTTAACTTAACGTTTATCCCCGCTTGTTCTAATGTTGCTTTTATTCTCTTCGCCGTTTCTAATGTTGCATCCTTCTCAAGTGTTCCATATTCCCCTACTGCACCACCATCGTTACCTCCATGCCCTGGGTCTATGATTACGTTTATATCACCCAAATGATTCCCTTTATTTTGCACAACCACTTCTTCCTTACTACTCGTATTTACTTTTACTGGCTGAATATCCTCTTTTGCATTGACTAGGTTCATTGCAACAACCGTTACGATAGGAAAAACTATGATTAATAAAAGTGTTCGTATTCGCCTTTTCATATATTCCCCTTCTATTATTTATTCATAAAACTGGACTTAGAGCCTCTCGTCTTCCATAAAATTGCACGGGAAATGTTTTGCGTCTGAATAAACACCAAACAAATATCCTTGCTCCTTAAAATAAGCAATGATCTGAGGTAAAATTTCTAACGTCCGTTTCTTCTCATGTAATAGCAAAATCTCCACATCGTTTTTCGTATCTTCCATAATATATTCTAATACTTCTTCAGGACTCGTTTGTACATCCCAATCCCGGGAATCAATAGTCCAATCCCACACTCTAAGTTTTGCTTCCATAATCTGCGATAAAATCGCATCATTTCTTAATCCTGGCAGAGATCCATAGGGCGCACGAACTAACGTGGACTTTGTGCCTGTAATATCATAAATTAAATCAATTGTTGCTAACATCTCCGGAACGAATTGCCTTCGCTTGTATAACTCGTCATACTCATGTGTCATGCTATGCGCACCAATATAATGCCCTTCTTCCGCAGCACGTTTTACATCATTTTGAAACACAGCTTTTTCCAAGTTGCTTCCTTGCATAAAAAAGGTTGCAGGCACTTTATGTTCTTGCAAAATGTCTAAAAAGGCACCGGTCCATTTTGTTGGACCGTCATCAAATGTTAAATAGACTACCTTTTTGCTCTTCACTCTCAATATTTCGTCCTTATCCTTCACACTAATACGTGAATCTTTATTCGGCGCATCCCCCACTACACTTAATGCTAACGAAGCATCCTTACCATTCCATTTATAATAAGTATGCATTCCTACTTCGATTACAAAATAAAATAAAATAACTAAAAAGATTAGTATTATAATAAAGTGATTTCGTTTATTTTTATGTATCTTTCTTTGCTTCAGTTGCACTCATTTCCCCCACTTCTTTTTATATTGATAATAAGCATAGGGGTTTCATATCAAGATAGAATAAAGATGGAATATACTTTATTTAAAGATTCCCAGAAACAAAAAAGCTGTTATGTCCATCTCGATATATGGACATAACAGCTTTTATTCACTGTCTACTTTACGCAAATAAAAATAAAATAAAACACCCTTTTTTGTATTCTCCACACCATATTTAACTCCATGCAATTCCAAAATGTTTCTACATATTGCAAGACCTAGCCCAGTCTCGCCTTTTGAACGTTGGCGTGCCACATCACCACGATAAAAGCGGTCCCAAACTTTATCCATTTTCGTTTGTTCTAACGGTTCACCTTCATTTTCTACACATACCTTTACGTAATCCCCCCGGTCCAAACCAGATATGAAAACTGTACCTTTCCTTGGTGAATGACGAATGGCATTTGTTAAAAAGTTAGTCATGACTTGTTCGATTCGATGTTCATTTGCTATCACTTGCATCGAAGCAATATTTTTTCTTATGAAAATTTGATTATTGCTTGCAGTTATACGCAGTTGTTTACAAACACGTTCAATTAATTCATCAATATAAAAACTGCCCATTTCCAATTGATATATTCCGGATTCATATTTTGCTAATTCAAGCATATCAACTATTAAACGGTCCATTTTGTCAACTTCTTGCTCCAATGCCTGAAAGTAGTAACTTCTTTTTTCCTTCGCTATATCGTGATGCAATATCGATATCGTACTTTTCATAATACTTAATGGTGTTTTAAGTTCATGGGAAACTCCAGATATAAACTCCTTCCTTGTATTTTCCAGTTGCTTTTCCTTCTCGATGTCCATTTGCAATTGTTGGATGTAATCATGCAATGTTTGTGAAAGTATATTAATATTGTTAGCCAATGTTCCTAGCTCGTCATTTGACTTTATCGTAACGCTCTCAGAGAAGTCTAGATTAGCAATCTTTTCCGTCACTTGGTTTACCTTTAACAATGGACGTGAAATCTTTTTTGAATAATAGAAAGAGGCAAATAAAATCAATATCATGACACATATAGTAAAATAAAGGTAATATTCATTTGAGATATATAACACTTCATCCACAGGCTGTAACGATGTCATAGCAAACAGATACATTGTTTTTCCTTCTAAATGAATCGGCTCAATAAATACTTTATATGGAATTCCGTTAAACTCCTCATCAATTTTATAACTACGTTCGCTATCTATTTCATTACTTAAAATATCCGCCTGAAGGTTTTTAACACGGTCCAAAAATAGACTATTCATATAGATTGGAGCGGTATAATCGCGCTTTTCCGGAAGATGAACTTGTGTTATTGTACCTATCAATCCAATGAACGGGGGAGATACGTTATATAGATAGTTTTTAAAGGGGGATGCTAAAATAATTCCTTCCCCCTCTTCGACAAGAATAGCCGGAAATAGTGATACATCTTCGGCTATTTGATCTGAACTTTCATTGTGGAACATATCCGCTGCTATTTTTCTTAAAGCTTTGTTTTCCAGGCGAAATGTTTCCTCTTGATTATTTGTAAAAGTTGAAATATCAAAGTCCATAGGTATTTCTTGGAAGTTTGCATTAAAGTGTTGCATAAGATACGGAATGATCGTTGATTCCCTTTCAATCCCATATAAACTAATAGATATCCCCTCTTCTAATGGAAAACTATTCGTTTGTACGTCTTCTTGATCTACCATAAAGTGTAATGGAATACGAACGTTTTTTTTATGAATTTCTTCCCCTTGCCAACGATCAACTTGAACATCAATATAAAAGTCTACATCTTGTAAATTGCCATGTTGATTCAACATCGCAATCCACGTATTATGACTTTCATACAATGCTCGTTCTAGCTTGTGGATTTTTTCAGTATCTCCTAAAGCTTCTCGATAATCACTTTCAAATTGCTGGATAGCTTCTTGAACATCTTGTTCCTTTTTATATACATAATAGTATTTAAATAAAATAGTTTGTCCTACAAAGATTATTGCTAAAATAAACAGACAAAGTAATGTTGTTAACGCAAATAATTTCAAGGCAATCTTACTTTTCATAATGTGTCCTCAAATGTATACCCTATACGAATAACCGTCTTTATCGCGCCAGCCTTTTCTCCTAGCTTCATTCGCAAATTACGTATATGTGTATTAATCGTTCGATCATCCCCTACATACTCATAACCCCAGATTTTTATAATCAATTGTTCTCTAGTAATGACTTTTCCTGCATTTTGTATGAGGTAAGATAATATTTCAAACTCCGTGTAAGTCAACTCAACGATATTACCATCCACCAAAACCTTTCTAGTCACTAAATCAATCGCTATTCCATTCGCTGACTCATAATATTTTTCCTTCATATGATGCTTTTGTTGCCGACTGTTTAACAGTCGCTTCGCTCGTGCTAATAAAATCGCTGGGCTATACGGTTTCGTTACATAATCATCTGCACCAAGTTCAAAGCCCAATAGCGTATCTTCTTCTTCCGCCCGAGCTGTCAACATCACAATTGGAACGTCAGACATCTTGCGAATACGCCTACAAACGGACCAGCCATCCATTTCTGGTAACATAATATCCAGAATGAGTAAATTTACCTGTTGCTCACCAAATAACTGTAGAGCTTCCTTACCGTCCTTTGCTTCTAACACATGAAAGTTTTCATTTAAAAAGTAGTCTTTCAAAACTTCCCTTAATATTTGTTCATCTTCCACAATAAGTATCGTCGCACTCATACCATCACTTCCTTTAAATTAAGGCAGTCTTTATTACCAATATAGCAAATGAATATAAAGATGAGATAAAGAAATGCGTTATGAATAAAACGTAGATAGATTTGGGCTAGGTATAAAAAAATACCTAATGAGGGCGATTGTTTATGTAAAACGAGTATTATAAAAGCCGTGGGATTTACTTTATTCTCCCACGGCATTTCTTCCTTACAATTATTATTTAATAATCTGCACTTTATGAATAGATCTGCCTTCAATCTCCAATATTTTAAACGTTAAATTCTCTCTTTCAATTACGTCATCCTTTTCGGGATAATCATTAAATTCCTTTAGCAAATACCCGGCAAGCACATCCTCATCTTCCGGTATTTCTGTATGGAAAATAGCATTTAACCGATATAATGGGATTTTCCCATCACAAATGATTTCTGTTTCTGTTAATTTTTCAACAAGCTGCTCATTTTCGATATCCATTTCATCTTCAATTTCTAACCCAATCATCGCTTCGATAATGTCCTCATGCGTTAAAACACCTTCCGTTCCGCCATATTCATCAAGTACGACGGCCATATGTTTTTTCTCCTTCATCATCTGACGGAAAACCCACTCAATAGAATGTGATTCATACACAATTAATGGATCATTATCACTAAAAGCCTGTAACGACTTTTCTGGTTCCATTGACCATTGGATTAAAAACTTAGAGTGGAAAATCCCCACAATATTATCGATTGTTTCTTCATATATCGGGTATCTTGTAAATGGATTTTGAATGACAATATCCCGCGCCTCTTCATATGTTACGGTATTAGGTAAGGCGACAATATCAACACGCGGCGTATTTAAGACGTCCTTTACATTCAAATTATGAAAATCCAACACACCTTTTATGCGGTATGATTCATCGCTTTGGAATGTCCCTTCCGAATCAACAATATCCACAATTGCCCGAAATTCTTCTTTTGAGATGGAGACACTTGCTGGTTGCCCTTTAGAAAGTGCCTTTGTAATTAGCCCTGTCATCCAGTTCAATACAACCGTAATCGGTTTAAAAATGATAGTGACAAAACGTATGACAGGATAAACAACATATGCAATTCGATCTGGAAATGCTGCCGCAACTGACTTCGGTACTACCTCGGAAAAGATAATAATAACGACCGTTAAAATAGCTGAAACAATCCCCACATGAAATCCATATTGAATAGCCAATGTTGTAGCAAGTGTAGGCATCACAATATTAGCAACGTTATTTCCAATTAATATCGTTGTTAAAAATTCACTAGGCTTCGAAACAAGATCCAAAAGCTTTTGTGCCTTTTTGTCGTTGTTGTTTGCCCTCATTTGTAGTCGCATTTTATTTGTAGCTGTAAGTGCTGTTTCACTTCCCGAAAAGAAAAATGAAATAAATAATAAGACGATGATCGCAATGATCACTTATGTTTCCTCCTTGTTATATCTACTGCAAAAATTTATGATAATTTATTATAGACTAAGAATAGAAAACTGCATAGTTTGTTGCTGTAAAAATAAACCTCTTTTTACTATTTGTCACTCATTATTCACTAATTACACCCGATGTCATACAACTTTTGTCAGATTAAAATTGATGAATTCTCCAATTTTCCCTTTTTATTTCATATCTTTATGTTAAAAGTGAGTGGATATCCTGGGGTTGGGCATTTTATTATGAATCGATTTCTAAAACTTTAGCCATGGAATAAAAAGGGACGTGATTAGATAGAACCATGTGGCACGTTTTCAGTAGGTAGGCTTATATATTCTTGCTTAAAAACAAAATACAACACTCTTAAGATAAAATTATTCTATTTGAATAAAATATATATTGATATATATTCATTGGTGTATCACTACAAGTTTTAGACCACTGTAAATATACCAATGGTAAATAATAAGGATGGAGTTGTTTAAACATGGCAAGAGTATTTAACCCTAAAAGATCTATTTTCGTACCCGCGACAGGTGGGCACCCAAAAAATGCAGAATATCGAATTGCATGGGGAGCTGAGAGATGGAATTCCTTAGTTAATGTAACAAAAGTACAGATGGTCTATAATGGAACGGTTGCGGGAATGTTAAGCCCTTCATTTCCGGATGAAACACTGGATCAACAAGCTGTTATCTTCGCTTTGCATTTATTAAGTGACAAAAAATATGGAATAAACTCAAAAGACATTAAGGATGTTTTGGTTTTAAATAAGGTTACCAATCAGCTTGATGTTAACACGTTACTAGACAGCCTCGAGAAGGAAATTGAAGAAATGACTATAGATATATATGACTCAAAGAAAAATCCCTTATCTGTGATTGTCGATATTAAGTTACAGGAACAATTTAAATTAGAAGACTCCGTTAACGCCTTCTTATTTAGAGTACACATAGTTCCAGTTAAATAATTGTCAGTTCTAAGTGGTGGACGAGTATTCCTGTCCTCCGCTTTTAATGACCATTTTCCTTACCTCCAAATGAATATGCTATTAAATAGCGTAGAATTTAAATTACATCTTTGTGGTTATTATACACCACAAACAAAACGCATGTTCCCAATTAATTATTTTTCATGTATAATATAGTTAAAATGATAGGAGAAGAATTATTTGTGAAGACACTAACCAAAGTCCAATTTAACGTTCTAATAGCCAGCATTATCGGCGATGGGGAAATCACTAAGATCTATCCTTACAGTAGAAGTATTAATAATAGCTACCGTGAGCATTACGGCAAACAACAAGAACCTTACCGTATATGGAAAAAATCCTTTCTTCCTAATTTGTTGTATCTCACACCAAAAAGCAATACACTCAGATCTCGTTCCTGTGAGATTTTCACCAAATTGTATCCATATTTTTATGATGACGAAGGGAAGAAGAAGCTCCCATTTGATTTAATCAAAAAATGTCAGTTACCACACTTCCTAGCTATTCTTTATATGGATGATGGGACGCTGAGCCTTACAAATAGAGTTAATCACATCAAGAAGAAAATTTATATAACACCCCAGATTTACTTATATCTGCAAAACTATCCCCAAGAGCAACTTGTTACACTAAAATCCTACATCGGGAATACCTTTAATATTAATTTAAAAATTGGAAAACGGAAAGATAGATTTGGCTCCATCCTTAGAACAACATCTGTAAGGGAAACCTTTGCCTATCTGGACTTAATCAAGGATATTACTTCATCCTGTCCATCCATGTATTACAAAACTAACTGGCAGCATCGGCTTTCCATCGAAACAGCTCGTTATAACGAAGCCTATCCTAACTATACTGTAATTACCAGCGACCATAACCGCTTTAAAAACTATGATGAAATGGAAATTGAAAAAATGATTGCACTAAAAATAGATGGGTGTACCGATCAATATATTGCAGATCAGATTGGTCGCTCTTATTGGTCGGTTGTTTATAAATTTCGTGAGTTACGAAAGGAAGGTTTAATCATATAAATTTAGAAAAAAACCTCCCGTCCGGCCATGCCGAAGGGGAGGTTTTTTTTGTAAATATGTTTGCCAATTAGCGTAGAAGTTGAAGTACGCCTTGTGGCTGTTGGTTGGCTTGCTTTGCCGCTGTGTCTTTCAATCACAGAATAGACTATATCTTCACCCGGAGTTATTACTTGCCGAGGCTGGGCGCTTCGAATGGTGAGCGATCTCATCATCCTACGAATCTCATTGCCATAGTTATTTAAAACGTTAGGCAGTGCATTCTAGTCGTTGAACCTTCGCCAGGCTTTCGCCACAGGCGCTTGGCTGCTGATTGTCCATTGTTACATTGTCTTGTTTTTCAAACCATCACGTTTGCCGTTTCCAGTTGCGTTGTGGTACAAGACACTTTAGGAATTCCCAGCAATTCACCCAGTAATCATCTGACCCGTTGCCAGTTCAGACGCCCTTCCACCCATTACCTTAGAAGCTGTAATACTCCTTGAGACATTTGGTTGGATTGAGCTAACATTGCTTGTGCCGCTTGAGAAAGGATGTTGTTCTTAGTGAAGTTCATCATTTCCTTCGCCATCGTGCGAACATTTGCTTTCACAAATGACCAGACTATATCTTCACCCTCCGAAGACTCGCTTCGAATTGGGGCTGGGCACTTCGGGTTGCTGGAAGTATTGCGGCTCTTCCAGTTCCCTACGGATTTCATCACCTTGACTTTAAGAGCGTTAGGTGGTCTATCCTAGTCGTTGAACCTTCGCCAGTCTTTCGACACAGGCGCTTGGCTGCTGATTGCCCAATCTTGTCTTTTTTCAAAGCCCTCACGTTTGCTGTTTCCAGCTGCGTTGTGGCAAGACAAACTATAAGGGGTTTCCAGCAATTCACCCAGTTGTAATCACTGACCGTTTCCAGCCAGGACGACTGTGACTGTTGTTACCAGTTTACGCAGCAACTAAGTCATAATCTACGTCACGAATACGTGATTCTGCTGCAGTCAAGTTCTCTGCAGATGCACCTAGGTTGTTGATAGTGTGCTCTAGACGGTTTTGAACAGCTCCAAGTTTAGAGCGCTCAGCAGAAACTGTATCAATAGCTGATTGAAGTGTTGTGATTGCAGAATCAGCAGCTTTTTGATTTGATATATTAATACCTTTTTCAGAATCAACCGTTCCTGCAGTTACAGTGGTTTCAGTTGGTGCTGTTACTCCAGTAACTTTAGCAGTTCCATCATAACTATCATCAGTTTCTACTGTGATACTTCCAATGCCTTTAAGCGCGTTAACCACATCTTCATGTGTTGCAGTTACAGCTCCAGCCCCGTTACCAGTACCTTTACCAGCTTCTTGAGCAAGTGTAACCGTTATACTTCCATCTTCATTGAGCTTTGCTGTAGTTTTTTCAACAGCATCTGCATCTTCATCACCAAGTGTTGTGAAGTTGATTTTAACTTCTGCGTTTGTATTATTAGACACTTTAACGCCAGTTACACCAGTTAATTCTACAGCATCTCCGCTGTATCCATTAACCTTCAATGATTCAGCATCCATCTTTTCAATACTGATAGAAAGGCTTTGTCCTTGGTTTGCACCAACATGGAAAGTACCTTCAAAACTACCATCAAGTAATTTCTTTGTGTTGAACTCGGTATCTTTAGAGATATCGTTCAATGCACTGTTCAACTGATTCAATTCTTTTTGCAATTCTCCACGGTCTGAATCCGTGTTTGTATCGTTAGAACTTTGAACAGCCAATTCACGCATTCTTTGAAGGATTGCATGTGTTTCATTTAATGCACCTTCCGCAGTTTGGATTAGAGAAATCAATTTTGTTATCGCAATGGCATTTAATCCACTGCTTCTTTATGTTTCCATAAAGTTCAGATCATATCTTCATCCTTAAAGGATGCCCCGCGCTCGTGGGTAGGTTATCGGTCTGTATCCTCACTACCTGATCGTTACACCTTCCTAGCTACATCTTACTCTCAATTCACTAGGCTCGGCTCGGTATTGCCCACCATCCGCTTACTGCTAGCGTGGTTTGGGGTTCCACCGAATTCACGGAGTTTTCAACTAAGTATTGCTACTTAGAGCGGCATTATTAATCTACCGTCTTGAGAGTTCTTTTGAGCCATCTCCAAACCACGAATTTGTCCACGCATTTTTTCGGAAATTGCTAAACCTGCTGCATCGTCTCCAGCTTTGTTAATTTTAAGGCCTGAAGAAAGTTTCTCCAATGAATTTTGTACTGCTCCGTTATTAGCACTTAATTGACGATGCGTGTTAAGTGCTGCAATATTGTGATTGATAATCATGATCAATCTACCTCCGTGTATTGTATTTTTACAGGCACATCCGTTTGCCTGCTATATATTACAACCTGACTTTGTCAGATTATAACCGATTTTTGCGTTGCTCCTCGTAAATCTCTTCACGATAGATATTGATGTGTTGTGGTGCTTCAATTTTCAAGCGAAGCATACCGTCATCCTTGACCACTTCAATACGAAGCTTGGAGCCATCCTGGTTGTTGTCCAGAATGATCGCTTCTCCTGCTTTTCTTCCTACGACTAGTGCCATGTCCATCCTCCTTGATGTTACATCTTTATTATCGGCAGTTTTCTTTCAACCTTTAGCGTTTTGTTGAAAAAGTTTAACCTTTTGCTAAATTTTATATCTTACTGCCTTGTTTATTTTATCGGCACGCTACGGAGAAGATTAAACACTTTATTCGTAAAATATTTTGGTGCGTGTAGGTATCTGTTAATCGTGATAACCCGACACTTATATCAAACAAAACCTCAAACCTTTCTCACAGATTCAGAGAGTATTCCATTGATGTTTCGCATGACTCTATAGGAAGGTGCTTACAAGTAAAGCAGGGGCAAAATGCAAAAATCCCCCAACGTTCATCAAAAGGTGAACATTGAGGGGATATTCCTATTATATTGCGACATCCATAATCCACCTTTGGGGACATTGGATGCTTTTTATTACATCATGCCGCCCGTAGGTTAGCCACTAAAATCCTCTAAAATAGCCACAAAGTAATACCGTTATATCAACATTTCATAGAAAACCGATAAATAATCCTAAATGATGAATCATTCTCTGATGATGAAAAAGATAACCACATGTGTGACCACAGTTTTTCAGAGAGGGCTTATACTAACTTACTTAACATATTTGGGCTATCACATGAAGCTTATTAGAGCAACTGTTATTGCTTTTAGTATAGCGCTGTTTACAACATTGTGTAACCAGAGCCACGGACTAATGATGTGCAGCAGATGTTAGATGGCAAAAAAGACGTTTCGTTATCATTACAAATGAAACCGATGCTCCATTCTTAGATGAAACAAAAAAGGCATGACTAGAAAATGAGGAAGGTGCTTTACTTTTAATGCCTTCCGTAATGACGGTGAAAACCAGAATCACGATGGTTTAAGTAAAACCCTTTCCGATTTGATATGCAACATGTGGCTGCCATTTACTATCTGAACGGCAGGAAGGTCTATGGAGAATACGAATTAGAAACTCATGAAGGGCTATGCCAGCAAGAGGTATTACGATACTTTATTGATTCCATGAACGAAGGTGCGACCAATGAGTAATGAAGAAATCACTCGAAAGCTTGAGGAACTTCAAGACTACTTAAGCACTTCTAATATCTTCACAGACATTATTCGTTGCATAGGATGGGTATTCATCAAAAGGCTTGCTTGGATTGTCGATAAGCCGGAGACGCTGACAGATGAAATTCTGTTGGTCAAAGGCTTTTATAATAACCCTGAAACTGTAGCATTTATGGATTCAATCAAACCATTTCTATACATCTTGCTCGCCTTTTCTTTGCTTTATACAGGCTATCTCTTAATCTTCCAAAAGAAGTTCAATCGTGAAGGAATAGCGTTCAACCTTTTTTTGACCCTAATGGTCATTCTTACTCTAAACGCCGGAATGGATAAGACTGACGACTCCTCATTGAGTGGTTTGGTGATACACAGGAAAGTTGTCGATTTAACTGAAGTCACAAAAATAATTTGTCTTCGACTGAACTAAATGTACCGAACAGCACACCCCAGCAAAATTGCCAATATTAACGTTGGGAAAAGTACGGAAAAGATACCGAAGATATTTCAAGTGAAGGAAAGGAGATTTCCAAATACACACTTTATTTTAACGATGCCGGGGAATATCGTGCCGAAAAATTAGATCAATCAGGGCTCGAGTGGAACAATGAATATTACTTTCGTTACTTCATCAACTGGTTCACCATCTTTGTGACGTTAGGGGTCATTGCCTTTACCCTATTTTCCATCTCTCTCAAGCTGGCGAAGTTGTTCTTTGAACTAACATTCAATTATATAGTGGCTCTGATTGTCGCACCTACCGATATTCACGACGGGCAGAAAACAAAAAAAGTCATACAGGCGATATTAAACACCTTCGTTGCCACAATCCTTATTTTTCTATCAATGAAGGTGTATATGATTGGTACAGCTTATTTGGAAGAATCGTTAGATACCTTCCCCTATCTTATTGCGTTAATCGCCTTTTCGTTAGCAGTTATTGATGGACCGAATATTGTTGAAAGACTATTCGGCATTGATGCTGGATTGAAAAATGGATGGGATATACTCGCCGGAGCGTATGCAGGCAGCAAATTAGTTTCTGGCACCAGAAAGCTTGCTGCACAAAGTGCTGATTTTATGACGGGCGGCAGACTTAGCAACACAAAAGATTCAATGGCTAAGTTCGGGAATCGCAACCGCAAAGGAAGAAATAACTCAAAAGCGCCCTCGCCTAACGCAGCGTCGAAAGATGGATTTCAAACAGGCATGAGTAATTCAACAGGGGCAAATGACGACAGTAAGAATGTTTCCTCTAGCAATAATGATAACCGACATGATGAATCGGTAGGAACATCCGAAAGCACAGCGTCAAAAAGCATCTCTTCTCAACTAGACAATGAACAGACGCCAGGACAGAGAAAAGAACGGAGAGCGCCTTCGCCTAACGACGCAGATAAAGGGGTGTCTGCACGTAGCAGAACAAGTATTGGGACTGGCCAGGCGGGCATTCATCAATCGCAAAGGGAATCTAGATCAGACAGTGTGTCTGAACACGGACAAGGCTCAAGAAAGTTGTCAAACAGTGCTTCAACTGTAGGTACAACAAATCCATCTAAACCAAGCCTAGAATGTAACATCCCATCAATCAATACTCAAGGCTCGCATAGTTCGCAAAAGGTACAGGTTGCACAACGATCAAGTGTTCAGACAGACATTGATGTGACAAATGAAATCGAACAATCTACAAACACAGCAGCTCGCACAGTTTAGATTGGGAACAGCAGCAATGTTCAAGACACTTCAACCACAACTCATGCAGTGACCGTTCAACAGAACGTACAGCATACCGACCAAGTAAATGTCCAATCGACCCAAATTTCTCATAGAACTGTCTCAGGGCAAGAAAAACAGCAACAGGTGTCTGCTTCTACAATCAAGCGCAGACCAAGCTCGTATCAGATTCCTATTACGGTTAGTAGGCAGAAGTTGAAATCGAAAACATGATGCCTCCCTTTTTTCTAATAACTCTTTTGATTCTCTTTTGAAAGGATGGGACAGTATGAATAACAAACATCAATTTCGTGCAAGAGTGAGAAACGTCAACTACGAGTATCTGGAAGACTACCAGATTACCAATGATTATAGCAACATTGGCGAAGCATTAGACGCCATTTTGGAGGAACACGAGGAACTGAAAAAGAACCATTGGAATCTGCAATATATCTCCCATACAGTTGCCGAGATCGTAAAAGAACGAATTTCATATGAATTAAATAGGGTGCGATTAGGAACAAATAACACGGACAGGAACACACAAATATTAATTGAATTATTGCAGGGCTATATGCAACTCCAAAATGTACGACACATTCCGACAACGGATATGTATAAGACTGAGTTTCTAACCCATACCGAAGAAGTTGTCCGTAGCAGAATAACCAAGATGAAACAGAGAAAGGATTCGAAAGTAAAATGAATTACAAGTATAAAGAATTTGATTTGTTTACAGCTGCTGACATTAAACAGATGGTCGATCATGATATAGACAAAGCGCTTGAATTATTTGCCGACAGTTATTTTGTAACCTTTAAAATGCAGCACGACATCTTACAACTACGTCATCTGATTGAAACAAAGAATGAGGAGATTCAACAAGCGATTGATCTATGTAGACAATGTCTAAAATCAGTCGAGACTACAATTCAAAATCGAAAATAAAACCCAACCACGTTTCTAGAAAAATAGGAGCGTGGTATTTTAATTTTACGTCAAAATTCCCTGAATTTAGCGAACGAAAATTCATGCATTATTATGCAAGCACCTATACTTTTTAAACTCAGAAAGCAGTTATCCTTCTTTACACTATTGCTCTATTCTATAACAACTTGTGTATCTATAATTTTTTTCATTAATATAAATGAGAACTTTACTCCATCTTTTTCATGAAGAATATCTTTAAGATATATTTTAGCTCCATTTGAATATTCACTTGGAAAGCTTATAGTCAAATAAGTCATTTCTTTTTTACTCTCTTCCCAAAATCTGTACTTCACTTCCTCTTTTCCACAGAATTCAGCTAAGAAACGGTCTATAGATTGACCTTCTCTATACCAATTAATAATAGATTTATTAATCCATACTTCGTCCCAACTATCAAAAAAAGGGAAGTGCAAGAGTACGTTTCGAATAAATTTAAATAATTCTTTTCCTATCTCCACTTCCATTTGAGGTCGTTGGTTTTTTATTTTGTCAAGCACACACTGTATCGGTTCGTAATTGAGTAATTCTGAGTAAATAGCAAAACCATTTTTAATCTTAGTAAATCGATAAAAAGAATCATTTTCCTAAAATTCATCTGACATCACTTCTTCAAATAAATTATAAAATCCATTGTATGCTAAATTAAGAAAAGCAACTTTATTTTCGTTCGGTCTTAATTGTTCCCCCACTTAACCCCAACCCTTTGTTTCAATAGTCATAATTCCCAGCTTATAAAATTTCCCCGATTTTACTATACAGGACACATATCCCTATTAAGAGGGTGTGACCGGTATTTTATATCATCCTATTTATTGAGCCTTGACTCTTCTAAATTAAATTTCTCGATGGATTTTTTATCAGTATGTTTTACAATCTCACTAAAAATATTTATTGCCTCATACAGATCATCAACATCAAGTTTTCGTATTGAACCTTTTTTATATTTACTTTGCGGAGCTACTCTTAAATATTTTTCATCAACTATACAACGGTTATGTACAATGATGTTTCTTATAGCAATAAATTCTTTTAGTTTACTTTTTAAATCCCTATCTACTGTCAAAGGTATTCCAGACGCTTTACACCATTCTTCAATATGTCCAAAACCTTTATTAGCTAAAGATGATACTTTATTTTCAATTACTTCATTAATTAGTTCATCCTTTGATTCCACTTCCAATAATTGTGCAATTGAAATGTGGGGATGATTATTATGTAGAATATTAGGCTGTACTTTTAATATTTCTCTCACTAAATTGACAATATAAGTTTGGAAATTATCAACCTGTCTACTATAAATCATTTCTATAAACTCCTGCGAATGCTTTCTTAATTTTTTTACACGATTTCCGGGTTTTGTCTGCATTAACTCTTCTGGACTTTTTGCAACTTCACTCTCGGTAACTAAATCATCTGCAAGTTCTAATGTTTTTTTAGCATGGTAAGGTATATAATCACCAATCAAAACAGTATCGATAATAAAAAAGAAAAAATCCAAATCACTTAGAGTTGAACTGAAGTACATTGCTCCGGATTTTGTACCAATATCTGGTTTAGTAACCTTAAGCTCAATCAACAGCAATCTCCTTTCTCCGTATAACGGATGGATTGTTGAACTATTACAATACATTTCGTTTATGTAATCACGTTAAAGTCTTTTATAAATTTTCGGCCTCTTTGTTTCAATGTCTTAATAATAATGTCTCCCATCCACATAAAAACCAATAGAAGAGCATAAGGGAAATTTGTCCCCACTGGGCGTGTAGGATCAGGCAGAGCCTAATAATTTCATGGGTTCATTTTTTATAAAGTTGTCACACGCCCGTGACAGTTAAACATCCGATCGTCACAGCTGTGTGACAAAATCTATTATTTTGATATCAATAAAACGTCAGGCTCTGCCTGATCTATCACGGAAAGTGATAGCAGTTTTCCCTTATGCTCTTTCTATACCTTTAATAGCGTTTCCGATAACTTTCTTTATTCTTTTATATGAATTAGGTAGGTTCCTATGCGGTAATCTATCAATTACTTCTAAAATATAATGTATTTTCTTAACAGCTTTCTTTCTCTCGGTCATCAGAAATTTTCTATCTACTGAGTTATCTCCTGTCAGTTGAAGATTCAAAATATCATAAAATTGTTTTGTTGCTTCCTGAGAGCTAATCAAATCCATATCTAAACAATATCTCATAGAGATCAAATTGTATTCTTCAAGTAAATTTAATGCACTGCTATGGTTTGTTTTTAATAAATTCAATAGTTGATCCCTTTTACTTTCTTTAGGAATCATATAATTTATAAGACTTAGGCTTTCATTTTTGTATTGATATCTGTATCTTGGGAAACCGTTAGAATCTCTACTTGCATCAAGGGAGTCGTTTAAATATGGAACAAAAAAATCCTTATCAATAATTATTAGCTTTGGTATAGACAAATTACTAAGTAGATATACTGGATAATCTAAGCTCTTTACTCCCCCTAGCTCTATAATACTTATACCTGTTAAGTCTAAATCCATATTCTCTTTTTTCATTAAGAGTTTTATCACTTCAGCATCAATTGAACTTTCCACAATAATAACAAAGTCCGAAAAGAAAAAATCACTATTTTTATATCTGTAAAATTTATAATATTGTTGTTCCTGTAAGTTATACCGCTCGAAAAAATTATTTGGAATTTGATTAACGATTGTCTTAAATCCCCTAATATTATCTTCAACCTTCCTAAACAAGACTATTTCTTCATGTTCTAACTGGTCTACAATAATAGAGGAATGAGTCGTAAAAATAATTTGAGATTCTACCTCACTACTAGACTCTTTAAGACCTTTTATAAACTCTCTTTGGGCCTGAGGATGTAAGTTAATTTCTGGCTCCTCAATTCCTAACATTATATTTTTGTGTCTTAACTCGGCTAAATATCTATACATCGCTATAATTGTGAGACTTTGTATTCCACTGCCGCTTTCTGTGATATTATATTTTAATCCTTTTTCATTAATTTCAATATTTATTTGGTCCAGTAAGAGAGAGTAATCTATTTGGCTATCAAAATTAAATACAAATTTAAAGTCTTTATTTAAAGTATATTTTTTTTCAATAGCCTCTTGAATTTTTATTAATCCTACTCTTTCTAGTTCACTAGCAACTCTTTTTACTTTTGGCGTTAAATTATCCCTTCTAGACGTACTCTTCTCAAAGTGTTCACTTAACAGAAGTTTTAATAAAGAATTTTCATTCCAAATCACTTCTTTATTATCCCTATCGATAGGTATTAATATAAACGTAATGTCTTCATTTAATTCATTAATAAATGACTCTGTATATGGTACTCTAAAATTGAACCACCATCGCACTTGAAAACTGAACCACTTCAGTAGAAAATATCCTTAGCAACTGTCGCTAAGGGGGAAGCTGGAG
>NZ_JBHLWL010000018.1:0-904 GCF_042432965.1 Paracerasibacillus soli
TGTATTTCGCAAGTGAAAAGTGAGCCACTTCGCAATTAAATTTTGAACCACCCTAAAATAAATAATTATTCATCAGTTGATTCGTTTTTTAGCCATTCCTCCGTCTCACGCATTCTAAAAGATGGGCCATTCATATTTAAAACATGCGATTTATGTGTTAATCGGTCTGTTAACGCAGCCGTGAGTACTTGATCATGAAATATTTCATTCCATCTTGTAAATGGTAAGTTACTTGTTATAATCGTTGATTTTCTTCCTGCACGTAAGGAAAGATGGGTAAACAATAATTCTGCACCTTCTTTATCGAAGGAGATATAACCAAGTTCATCAATTATAACTAAGTCATATTTTTCAAATTTCAGTTCAAATGAACGAAGCGTTCGATCTGACCTACTTTCTTTTAATTGATTGATAAGTGAAGGTACCGTCGCAAAAAACACTTTATATCCAGTTAAACAAGCTTCCATACCTATCCCAATAGCCGTATGGGTTTTACCAGTACCAGGCGATCCTGTTAATATGACATTTTGTCCTTCCTTAATGAAATCTAACTGTTTTAAAATAGGTATTTTTTGTTGTGCTTGTGGAGGCAATGCCTCCAGAGATAATTCTTCTAATAACTTCTTTTGCGGGAAATTTGCCGTACGAATTCTATTTTGTTTTGCTCGAATAAATCTATCTTCCTTTTCCTGCATCAACACTTGATGCAGGATTTTAATGGCTTGTTCTGGTTGTGTAAATGATGTTTCTTCGTTAACTAGTTTTCGTATACTTGGTAATCTAAGATCCTTACACATTTGAATAACTTGTTCTTTCATTGTCATGATGAAGTGACCTCCTCTAATTGATTAAATAATGTTGCATATGCCATCATGTTATTTTCCGCTTGCTTAGTTATATCGTC
>NZ_JBHLWL010000019.1:0-1136 GCF_042432965.1 Paracerasibacillus soli
CTATTGGATGAAGGACACGATATTAGCTATACAACGGTACGTAATTTCGTAAACAAAGAAACATCAAAAGCGAAAGAGGTATTTATTCGTCGACATGCCGAAGCAGGATATGAAGTTGAATTTGATTGGGGAGAAATTAAGCTAGAGATTGATCAAAAATTAAAAGTATATTATTTAGCGATTTTCACTTTACCGTACAGTAATTATCGATTTGCGAGAATATATGAATCTCAATCTATGGTTTGTGTGCTAGATGTTCATACTGAATTTATTAATCATATCGGATTCATACCAAAGGTATTTACTTATGACAATATGAGAACAGTCGTGAAGCAATTCGTTGGCACAGAAAGAAAAATAACTGATAGTATGGTTCACTTATCGAATTATTATGAGTTTAACATTCGGTTATGCCAACCAAGAAAAGGTAATGAAAAAGGCCATGTAGAAAGAAGTGTTGATTTCATTCGTAGAAAGGCATTTTCAGCGGTATACTCTTTCCAAAGTTTAAATGAAGCAAGTATGCATTTAGAAACCACGTTAGTAAAATTAAATAAAAGAACTCATCACGAACATAAAGTGTCACATCATGAATTATTGGGGCAAGAAGCAGTGCAGTCTAGACCTGCTATGTCATCCTTTGATCCAGCAGATATGATAGAGGTAAGAGTGGATAAATATAGCACGGTTGTTTTTAAGCAAAATCATTATTCTGTCCCTGAGGGACATGTTGGAAAGTATATTAAGGCCAAAGTAGGTGCAAAGAAAATAAAGTTATTTGTAGAAGGTGAACTGGTCGCTACACATGAACGATGTTGGGGATTGCATCAATGGATTATGGATATTAATCATTATTTAAAAACATTTGAAAGGAAAAAAGGTGCTATCGCCCAAAGTGAATGTTTGAGGCAAGCACCAACAAAAATTAAAAATATCTACTATGAACATTATATAGGAAAAGAAAAAGAATTTCTAGAGTTAATCCTTTATATACAAATGAATAACAATATTGATGAAGTGATAAGCGCCATTGAGCAGCTTAAAGCCATACGGATGGATCATGTTTCGACAGAAAGAATTTTGTTTCTATGCGAACAATCTCTATCGAGCGAAGGTCATTCAATGCAGAGTGACGA
>NZ_JBHLWL010000002.1:0-164644 GCF_042432965.1 Paracerasibacillus soli
ATCTAACATTACGTTGGACTTAAATGAAACCGCCGTATACGGAACCGTACGTACGGTGGTGTGAGAGGTCGGAGGTTAGTCACCTCCTCCTACTCGATTTTACAATGAGTTTTTAATAACATCAATAATCGTAGCAACTGAGAAGAATCCAAATGACGCTACGGATAAAGCAGAAAAGGCAATAGCCAATAGATTTTTTACTTTTAATGATCTAAATAATGACACTACAGATAACAGTGCAACAAGCAATAATATTGTTGCTAGTACTAGATGTTGCATTTCGTCATATCCTCCTTACTTATGTATCGTTCGTTTGGATAATAAATTCCATTCGTCACCTATTATAGTATGTATCTAATTACTAAACATTATTTTATATGATAAACTGTTATTTGTCGAGGTAAATCCTTTTATACTGTTTTCCGAAAGAATGTCGTTATTATATAATAGAACCAAACTGTCTCGTAACTAATATGTGCAAGTTTCCCGCTACGGAAAAACACTACGCTTTCCGTGGGCGGCTGATGAGCCTCCGACGCACAGGACGTGCTAGTGTCGATGAAGTCACAGGACGTGACGGTTTCATCGACCTCGTGCTAACGCACTGTGGGGTCTCATCTAGGCCGGGCGAAGAACAAGACGTTCTAGTGTCGGCATTGGTCACAGGACGTGACCGCTTTTAGCCGACCTCCCACAGGACAAGGAGCGCTTCGTCAGCATGACATCGTACGAGGAAAAGACGTTTTATCTTTTTCGAGTCTCCGTGTTTTTTCTCCGCTAGTATTTGTATTTTAAATTGTGAAATCTATTGCTCATTAATTAATTAGATATTCGGATTTTACACATTAAAATGCGAAAAAAATTGCATTTTATCGTCCGATGCTTCGCTGTCGTAGTGTCCTGCGGGAACAGCACCAGATGAACGCGAACCAGGGCTAAGTTCACCACGTCCTGTTGTAACGCCTGCGCTAGCATGTCCTGTGCGTCGGAAACCCCACAGGAAACAATTTAAGGAGGGCCGACTAAATACGGGCTTTGCGCCCAACGTCGGCATACCCCAGTGTTGGGGCAAGGCCGTGCCCGCGGAAAGCGAAGTATTCTGCCGAAGCGACGTTAGCGAGCTAATTAAGTTTAAAGACAAGTTTTTACTACTGAACAGTTTGGGTCGACTATGAATTGAAAGCGGTATGCAATGCGAGGGGTGCTTATTTTTAAAATTAATTCAAATAATGATGTGAATGAGGTGGAGTGCAAAATGGAAATACAAATACAATCTTTTCAACTAGGGCCATTGGGTACAAATTGTTATGTTATAAGTAATCAAGAAGGATGTTTAATTGTTGATCCCGGTGGTGACCCTAAGGAAGTAATGACATACTTGGAATCTTTGGATAAAAAGCCAAATGCAATATTACTAACACATGCTCATTTTGATCATATTGGAGCAGTTGATTATCTCCGAAAGTATTATCAAATAGATGTTTATTTGCATGATAAAGAAAAGAATTGGCTCTCTGATGGTAATTTAAACCGATCACTCTTTTATTTTAATAAACCAATTATAACAGACGAAGCAGAAAAGACATTACAACCTGGTAGGTATCAAATTGGTACACTTTCATTTGATGTCCTCCATACACCTGGTCATTCACCTGGAAGTACAAGTTTTGTTTTTGAGGACGCCAAGTTTGTTGTCTCTGGTGATGTGCTATTTCAACGTGGTATAGGTCGAACTGACTTGCCGGGTGGGGATTATAGTCAATTGGTAGAAAGTATCCAAGAAAAGTTATACATACTACAAGACGATTATATTGTTTATCCAGGACATGGATCAAGTACAACCATTGGGGAGGAAAAGCGCGAGAATCCATTTGTTTCAGCTAGATAATATAAAGCAAAAGAGACTGAATAAAATCAGTCTCTTGGGGGGATGTGCTTCGCTTTTGTTGGTTAGGGATAAAAGTTAAGCTACAATTCTTACTATAAAGGTATATAAACATGATGTCAATAGTGATAACATTCCTAAACAATATGTAATCCGAAATAAATTAAAAAGTTCCCACTATGAAGTGGGAACTTTTTAATTGGAAACAATGGCACCTTATGTATGATATCTAAAAAATTAGTGCCCAAAACCCGGTACAAGAATAAATTCAGAGTACCATGTGAATCCAATTAGAAATACTGTACAATAGATTCCGAACAAATACATGTACATACGCTCAGAAAGCTTTAAATAACCTATTGTAAGGAAAAAAGCTGTTTGAAGAAGGAATAGTAGTGCAACTGATTTCATGTCACCGACATAAAACATTACAGTAAATATTCCTGTCCAAAAGGCAAGCATACGAAACACTCGGTCCATGCTTTCCCCTCCTTTGATAACCTTTTCATTGTAATTATATACGAGGATGCTCATAAAGTAAATAAAACGTGTTATATGTTAGAAATTTTTGCGGTATAACTACAGTTTTCACAACCACTAAACATAGTATTACCCGTAATTAATTCAATATCCGTAAAGAGTGATTCAAATATACCCTGAAAGAAACTATGATGCATTTCACAAACTATCTCGTGATTTTTGGCTGCTACCTCTTTAAAAGGACAATTATTGACTGTGAAATGAACAACATGTGATTTTTCATCATAGGTAAAGGATGGATACATTCCAAGCATGCGGCCGGCATCACTTAAAATTTGTAAGCATTCGTCCATGTTTAATTCAGTTGTAGCCGGTGTATGGTAACGTTCCATTACTTTTAATCCGTAATTATAACCAGTTTCGTATAGCGCTTTTTTTCCGATGTCACCTAAGCCGACGAGTGTGTCAATAGCCAGAGTTGATAATAACTTATAATCCCGATGTGGAAAATTTAGTTCTATTACTTGATCGGATAAGCAATAAAGCCGGCTAGGTCTACCGCCTTTTCCAGTCTTTTGTGTGTAAGATTGCAATAAGTATACATCTTCAAGTTTGGACAAGTGTAATCGGGCAACATTTGGATGAATGTTAAATTCTTTGGCAATTTCAGATACTGTTACTTCTTTGTGGTGCTCCACAATATATTGGTATACGTTAAATCGAGTAGGATCACTTAAAACACTTGTTAGTCTTAAAGTTTTTTCCATTATAAACACTCCAATACGTTTGTTACTTTCATTATAGTAAATAATGTTTAGGAAATTTTAATTTACAATGATTTGTCAAAAAGTATACACATGAAAAGACATATATTAGTCAATATTTTCTATATCTGACTTCTGAATAGGTATCCGATAAGTAAAAGAGGACGAGCTATCTTTTCCTGCTGGTGTGATGATAAATAATACTTGTGTAAATTCTTCCTGCTCTTTCCAATCTACTGCTACATGACCATTTGGGAAGTTATAATATATGTGATTATTTTCGTCTAATAAATGGTTGTAGTAATCATTTTTAAATGCAGTGAGGCTTATCTGAAATAATGTTTCAATTTCTACATAATTGATGAGTTGATGTGCAACATGTAGCTCATTTTTGTAACGTATAATACTAGCGGATATCATAATAAACACGACTGTTATGACCAATAAAACAGTTGGTAGAAAAAAACCAGCTTGATTATGGATAGAGGACCATTGTTTTTTCATATTCATCTCCTTTTATTGTTCTAATCATCACTTGAAAGCCATAAGACCGTGGTATAAAGGAAAGATAGTCAACATCGCGTAAGTAAATAAGGTGACCTTGATTATTTAACTTTCTCGATACCGTTTGATGATGTTGTTGGAAGGATATAATATCATCGTTATATAGTGTCAGATAGAGTGTTTGATCCCTAATTTGGAAATCTTGCGCATCTTTCATTTCCTCTTGCAGGAAATAAAAGAATTGATGGATAGAAGTGATGTCATACAAGGATTCTTCATGTGTACGTGTCATGTTTAAAATTTGTGCCATAAGTGGGAACAATAGCGATAGGAGTGTAATAGCCATTAGTAAAGAAACTAGCGAGTATCCACGGTTATCGTACAGGATACCCATAAAGGCAAATCTCTTCTTGGACCCTTTTTGCATTCTTCCAATTCACACATCCTTTTATTAAATTTTCTTCGTACGTAAAGGTTACAAAGGCGTCTTCCAGCTCTATACTCATATCTTTAGGTGTGATGCCTTCAAACAATAATGGTTGTATCATATCGTGTAAGTAGTGTACATAATGTATCCTCTCACTTAATAACATTCTTTCTTTATTTAATAATGAGAGAATGGGACTAATCGTCATGATACATGTAAATAAAAGGGTGCAACTTATCATCGTTTCGATTAAAATATAGCCTTGTTTATTCTTCCACACGTATATATCCTCTTCCTTTCCCAAGTGGAAAGACGACTCTTATTTCTTTTGTTGATGTACGAAATAACACGCTGCCTGCAGGTGTTATATACCCATTTGTAAATGATATTTTTTGCATGCTTTGGGGTAAAGCTTCCCAACCATTAGGATATTGCCGCATAGTTGGGAAATTAAATAATCCTGTATAAATAAGATAATGATGAGAAAGAAACTCGACATGAATATCATGCCCTCGTTTATTGATCGACATATTTTGTAGGAATAAGATGTCTGATTGCAAGTTGTTGAGAAATTGGGTTTCCTTTTGTTTATCGATTGTGGTATATGTGATTGGAATAGTGAACAGTAGCATAATGGACAAAATACTTAGACATATGATAGTTTCAATTAATGTGAAGCCGTTATATTGTTTTATAGAGACCTTTTTCATTTTCCTAATTTGGTGCAGAGACTTTTCCAGAGCTACTGTCATATACCAAATTTTTGTTATTAGGACATGTGAATTGTTCCTCAGAAATATAATTTTCTGCTGCTAGTTGCTGAAGATCTGATGGAAGCTGTCCGTGGTCGAGTGCATAAGCCTCAACCTGTGTTTGTACAACAGAAACAAGTGCTTGACAACCTTTGCTATTAACCTCTTTTGTTCTGCCACTTAAGTTAGGGACGATAAGGATGATTAATACAGATATAATCATTAGGACGATTAACATCTCGATTAAGGTGAAACCTCGATTATTTTTAAACATGAACATTCACTCCTATATAGTTTTAATTAATTCAAACATAGGCCACATCATGGCCATATAAATCGTTACGATGAAGATCGCAATGATAATAAAGAAAATTGGTTGAAATAGTGTGATGAATTTCATCATTTTATCATGGAATTCTTCAAGTAATATGTCTGCGTATATCGATAAATCCTGCTGTAATGTTGACATGTTTTTACTCTCTTGAAATATATCTACTAGTTGATTATCTAGTAAGGGAAGCTGACTGATAATATAACTGATATGATTGCCATGTGATAACTCATTTGTTAAAAGAGATGCATAATGAGCGATAATCGGCAATTTCCTTTGATTTGTTAAAGCACGTAAAATATCTTGTAGTTCCATTCCGGATTTTAGTAACATACTCATTTGTGTTGTAAACAAAAATGATGTGTAAAGAGTCATAAAATATTGTAGAACTGGAATTGATTTGTATAAACTTATTTTCCTTTGTATAGGGATTTTATTTGATAAATATCTCCAGGCGATAATGAAACTGATAACGATGATAAATAAAACAAGCAATAGTTGAGAACTCATTTGTATAGTTGTCATAAACAAATGAATAAAGGAAGTGGAGCTTGCATTCGCTTGGAAAATATCAAGAAATGAGGGAAACACATACTTATTGATAAAAAAGAGTAATGTCACAAATAGCGTGAATAAAATAATGGGATAACGCAATAGTTGTTTAAATTTTTTCGAGTAGTATAATTTGTTTTCAAATAGCTCTATACTTTTGTCAATGCTGGATAATAAATTTCCGTGTATCTGTGAAAAGTATAAGAACGATATGATTGAGTGATGAAAATGCGCCTGTTCAAATGCTTTGTCAATTGTTTCCCCGTTCATTAACGCAGTTTCTATAGTTATTGCAACAGGAGAGAGTTTTTTATCCCAACGCATTGTTTGTAATGCTTCGAGAAGTGGATAGCCATTTGCCAATATTCGTGATAGCCGGTGTAGAAAGCGTAGTTGTAGGTCGTGGTTTAATGGCTTATCCTTGCTCTGTTTCATCCAAAAAGTACCCATAAGCATAAGCCTTCTTTCGTAAATGATAAAATGATGTGTAGTCATGAATTTGCGATGTTTTACCTTGTAGTACACTTATGAGGCGCTTCCCATCTAAAATTTCTAATATAGCTGCTCTTCGTATATTTTGTTTTCCATGCATTGTAATAGGAATAAGTTGGATGGATGCGACCCCAAGAAGTGATTGTTTTAAATCTGTTGTTTGGATGCCTAAATCTTTTAATCGATTGATTGTGCCAACCGTGTCTTTTGCATGAACAGTACTTAAAACTAAATGCCCTGTAAGAGAAGCTTCAAATGCAAACTGCGCAGTAAAATGATCACGAATCTCACCAACCATGATGATATCTGGGTCGTGTCTTAATGCAGCTTTTAAACCAGCTTGATACGTAATCCCAGCCCTTTCGTTAATTTGTACTTGGATGATTCCATCTAAGTTTTTCTCAATCGGATCTTCAAGCGTAATGGTTTGATAAGGTTGCTCTGTAATTATTTTTTGAAGTAGTGCATAAAGTGTTGTCGTTTTTCCGCTGCCGGTAGGTCCACTTAGTAATAGAATGCCAGCTCTATTTGCAATCCATTTTTTTAAAGTCTTAACTTGACTAGGGAATAATAAAAGCTTTTCAAGTGTTGAGCTTTGAGAGAGCGGGATTAGCCGAATAGCTAAACTTTCACTGTGCTTTACTGGTAATGTTGATAAACGAATGGAATAGGATTGTAATGCTGTTTTAAATGTGCGGGAACCATTTTGGGGTTTTCTAGTTTCGCCAATATCCATTCCTGATGTAAACTTGAAGTGGGTTAGCAACAGTTGATATTTTTCATTAGATATAGCACGAAAGAAGATCCGTTTTCCGTTAATGCGACAGTATATTTTTGTTTCAGAATAAAACGGATAGAAATGGATGTCTGATGCATTTAAGTTTGAAGCTGCAAGAAGTATTTCTTCAGAGAGATGTAAGGCAGGGTTCAATCATTTTCACCACCTTTATAGGAAGAGCTGCTTTTATACTCTATTCGACACAAACATACAAAGTCCTGCTTAATTTTTAAACTTTTTTTAAAAGGGAGAGAAAAATGACAAAAAGCATTTATTTGATAGGTTTTATGGGAAGTGGAAAAACTACAATAGGTAAAAAAATAAGTCGAGAACTGCAATTAGATTTTGCAGATATGGATGAAGTTATTGAAAAAAGACTGAATAAATCGATACCGATGATATTCAAAGATAAAGGTGAAGCATATTTTAGGATACAAGAAACGGTAGTTCTAAAACAATTAAAGGTACCGATTATTGCAACAGGCGGTGGAATTATTGAGAGAAGTGAGAATAGGATTTTTATGAAGGAAAATGGCATTATTATATATTTAAGAACTTCGTTTACGGAAATACAAAATAGGTTAAAAGATGATAACGAGCGTCCGCTTTGGGTAAATGGAGATTCTAAGAAATTATATAAAAAACGAATCCCTTTGTATGAAAATATAGCCGATTTTACAATCGATACAGAGAAGTATCGTAAAGAAGAAATCATTAAGAAAATAAAAGGTATAATTTCATTCCAATAGTCAAAATTAAACTTATATGAGGGAGGAGATGCTACATGTCTGGAAATGACTATGTAAAGTTTATTACAGAAGAGTTTGTTTCGTATTTCAATAAGCCTCGAGAAAAAAGAAAAAAGGTGAAAAGCGTGTCAATGGCATATACGAATCGTTGGTTTGGTGTGCTCCCTTTAGCAATTAAAACTTATGTAAAGAAAACGAACAATTAGCGGGTTACTTTGAGACCCGCTTATTTTTGTATTATTATTTTTTATTGTGCTAAATAAAACATACCACCATTCGTTACGTTCATGGTTATTTTTGGTTCATATCTTTCAATAATTTGTGTAAGTTCTTTTTCAAATTGATTATCTTCATCTTCTTGACCGTCATAAAATTGCTGTAGTAGTTCCTTTTCTTGTAATAACTCTTTTCGTGTGGCCTCTGCCCAGGAATGGTCCTGTTCCTCGATATAGGTTGTTAATACTTTTTCAATTCGTTTAAAACCGCTACCTGGCATAATGAGTGGAGAAATGGTATAACAAAAATCGGGTATAGCCGGCTGTAAATGAAGATGTTTTAATTGATCTATCATATCTGTTTTCATCATACCATTTACAAGGTTTAGTCCAATTGAAAATAACTCATCTTTTTTTTGAAGTCCAATATAGCTAAGTTTCATATTGACAACTAACCACGGATGTAAGGCAACTCTATTAACAGCAGGTAACTGTTCATATAATTTCGTGAATCTTTCTTTCGCTTTTAAATGATTAATTATTTGTTGTAAGCGTGGACTTCCGAAATGAATCCTTTCTCCTTTTTCAACCTCCTTTTTTAAGTTTGTTACAAGTGTAAGCTGCATAGGTTCTCCTGCTTGTCCCATTTGTTTCATGTAATGCCAATAAAATGGTCGATTCATTAAGGTACGATCCATTTCTTCTGTTAATTGGATAACGAGTACACCATCTTCATTTTTGATGATATCACATTGATGGGCACGAAAATATTGCACTAAAAATTGATTTAAATTAGAAATTGCCATATTGTTCACCTACCTTTTGTTCAAATTCAGCAGTATGATGAATAACGGAAGATAAGTTATCTAATTTAATTTTTATTTCTCCAGTCGAGGCTGAACTTTTCATGATTGCCTCTATTTCTTGTTCCATATCCGTGATATTTAATACTTCCAAAATGCTATCTAAACGACCAATCACTTGTTCAAATAATCCTAACTTCTCGTATAATAATTTCATAATATGCTCTTCGATTGTATCTTTAATTGCAAAATTATATATATGCACGTCTTTTTCTTGACCGAAACGGTGAATTCGGCCAATTCTTTGTTCTAAGCGCATTGGATTCCAAGGCAAGTCATAATTAATCATGCGGTTACAAAATTGCAGGTTAATTCCTTCACCACCTGCTTCTGTAGCGATGAGAACTTGGACTTGGTTTTCAAACAATTGACGCATCCAATCCTTCTTTCCACGATTAAAACCACCACGATATGGTACGGACGAAATGCCATTTTGTTGTAAATACCATTGTAAATATAATTGGGAAGCGCGGTATTCTGTAAAGATGATTACTTTTTCATTAGGAAATTGGTTAATTAAGCGCACAACTTGTTCAGCTTTCGCATGAGCAGGTAATTGTTCAATTTGCTTGATAAAAGGGTGAAAGGAATCCTTTAACTCGGGGTTCTTTTCTGCCATTTTACTCATAGATAAATAGCAAGCTTCCCTAGAAGAACAAATCTCACGTAGAAGCGTTAACTTTGCGAATGTGGCAATTGAACCTATTGCTGTATCTAATTGTTCATAAAATGACTTTTCTTCTTTAGAAAATGTAACCCATACGGTTTCAATATGCCGTTTTGTTGGGTTCATATTCGTATTTTCCCTTGTGTGTCGAACCATTACTTTTTTGACAAGTTTTTTCAAGTATTCATTTTCCTTAAGTTTACTACGATCTTTACCGAATCGTTTTACAAAAGCTTCGTAACTTCCCAAATGGCCCGGTTTTAATATGGAAACTAGATTAAATATTTCAATTAACTCATTTTGTACTGGAGTTGCGGTTAGTAATAAGCAATATTTCTTTTTTAAAGCTCGGACAAGTTCATAGTTTTTTGTTTTGTGATTTTTAATTTTATGTGCTTCATCTACTAATACTAAATCATAATCTATCTCTAATATTTGTTCTTGATGTGGTGACTTTTTTGCTGTATCCAAAGAAGTAACCAATATATTATGTTGCTCCCAACTGTAATTTTTGCGATGAGCGATTGCTGGAATGTGAAACTTTTCATTTAATTCCTGTACCCACTGATTAACTAGGGATGCAGGTACTAGTAAAAGTGCTTTTTTTACAACGCCTCTCACCATATATTCTTTTAAAATAAGACCGGCTTCAATTGTTTTACCTAATCCTACTTCATCCGCTAAAATAGCTCTACCATTCATGTTTTCAATGACTTGTTGTGCTGCATTAATCTGATGTGATAAAAATTCCATATGTGGTAAATATTTCAACGACAGAAAACCTTTAAAATCAGATGTCATGGTTGTTAATTCTGCCTCATAAGCCATAGAAAATAGTTCCCAAGATGAGAATGGCCCATCTTGTTTCATTGCCTCTTCAAGCCCTGTCATAAATTTGTTATCATATAAAACTTTCATATTTTTCATTTACGACATCCTTTATCTCTATGTTTTCAACGTGAGTTTAGCAGTTATATGTTCATAATTTTACCTTTATGGTATAATGTGCTTAATAAATAGGACTTCCACAATGCTTACAATGCTTTTTCATAGTATATCCAATTAAATATCATTCATTAATTGCGAATGATTGCAGGGGGAGAGCTTACATTTACTTGTAACGCCGAAGGAGCAAGCGGTATGCGAATCTCTCAGGCAAAAAGACTCTTGCATGACGCACCTCTGGAGAGTGTTTACAAGTATACGGGCAAAGTGAATTCTTAGTATTCCCGTGACAAAGGTTTTTAAACAAAAAAATGTAAACCACCAACGAAGCAAACACGGATTTTGAATACGGTTTCAACTGACGTGTGCAACTTTCAGGTGAAAGGACAGAGATTTTCATCAACTAGGGTGGAGTCTCTATTTTTCGTGTTATGAATAAATAACAAGGGAGCAGGAGGAGTGTGTCAATGAGTCAATTAAAAAGAACCCCTATTTATCGTTTATATGAACAATATGGGGCAAAAACAATTGATTTTGGGGGATGGGATCTACCAGTTCAATTTTCAAGCATTAAACATGAACATGAGATAACAAGAACAAAGGCTGGTCTTTTTGATGTATCCCATATGGGAGAAATCGAAGTAAAAGGTCCAAAAAGCTTTGAATTTCTACAAAAGATGACAACCAATGACTTACGTAATTTAGCACCTAATAAGGCCCATTATACATTTATGTGTTATGAAAATGGTGGGGTAGTAGATGACTTTTTAATATATATGTTAAAAGAACATCATTACTTATTAGTCGTGAATGCGGCAAATACCGACAAAGACTATGCGTGGCTAATGGAACATCATACATATGAAAAAGAAGATTTATTGATAGAAGACGTCTCGAACCAGTATGCCTTACTTGCTTTACAAGGGCCGCTAGCTGAAAAAATATTACAATCGGTGACAGAAACAAACATTACAGACATTAAATTTTTTCAATTTAAAACAAATGTACGCTTTCAAACGCTTGATACAGAAGCGCTTGTCTCTCGTACAGGTTACACAGGGGAAGATGGTTTTGAAATATATATTGACCAAGAACATGGTCCTGAATTATGGTCGCTATTATTAGGAGCTGGAGAAACTGATGGAATAGAACCAGTTGGATTAGGTGCAAGAGACACGCTGCGATTTGAAGCAAATTTACCGCTTTATGGTCAAGAATTATCACAAGATATTTCACCAATTGAAGCAGGTTTAAAGTTTGCAGTAAAAGTAAATAAAGATAGTGATTTTATCGGTAAAAAGGTTTTAAAAGAACAAGTTGAAAATGGTACAAAACGAAAATTAGTTGCAATAGAAATGATTGATAAAGGGATTCCACGTACTGGTTATGACGTTTATGTTGATGATAAATTAATTGGATTTGTTACTTCAGGTACACAGTCACCGACTTTAAAGAAAAATATAGGGTTAGCACTCATTGAAACAGCACATGCTGAAGTTGGAACAGAGCTTGTCGTCCAAGTAAGAAAGAGAAAGTTAAAGGCAGTGGTCATCAAAACACCTTTTTTAAATCGTAAATAATAGGGGGAGGTATTACAATGGAATTTCGTTATTTACCAATGACAGAGACGGATAAACAGCAAATGTTAGAGACTGTCGGGGTCTCGTCCACAGAAGAGTTATTTTCAGATATACCGAAAGAAGTACGTTTTAAAGGGGAACTAAACTTAAAAAAGCCGACGAGTGAGGTAGAATTAAAGCGTGAACTGATGACAATGGCGAATAAAAATGCAAACTTACTTGAGTATACTTCTTTTTTAGGTGCGGGAGTGTATGATCATTTTATTCCTTCTGTAGTCGATCATGTTATTTCACGTTCGGAGTTTTATACAGCTTATACACCATATCAACCTGAAATTTCACAAGGGGAATTACAAGCAATCTTTGAATTTCAGACGATGATATCTGAATTAACAGGATTGCCGATTGCAAACTCTTCCATGTATGACGGTGGGACAGCACTTGCGGAAGCGGTGACACTCAGCGCCGGACATACGCGTCGTAAGAAAGTCCTAGTATCTAAAACGGTTCATCCTGAATCTCGTGATGTCATTCAAACATATGCAAAAGGTCAACATATTGAAATTATTGAAATTGATATGAAAGACGGCGTAACAAATTTGGAAGCTTTAAAAAATGAATTAGACGATACAGTTGCGAGTGTTGTTGTACAGTACCCCAACTTTTTTGGTCAAGTTGAACCATTGGAAGAGCTGAAACAATTAATCGATGAACAACAAAAAACGATGATGGTTGTTTCTAGTAATCCACTTGCATTAGGTTACCTAACCCCACCAGGTGATTTCGGTGCTGATATTGTAGTTGGAGATACACAAGTGTTTGGAATTCCTGCACAATTCGGCGGACCACATTGTGGTTACTTTGCCACTACAAAAAAGCTAATGAGAAAGGTTCCTGGTAGATTAGTAGGGGAAACAGTGGATGAAGACGGAGCAAGAGGATTTGTTTTAACGCTTCAGGCAAGAGAGCAACATATTAGACGGGATAAGGCAACATCTAATATTTGTTCAAATCAAGCGCTAAACGCGTTAGCAAGTTCCGTTGCGATGAGCTCGATTGGAAAACATGGTTTGAAGAAGATGGCAGAATTAAATATGAAAAAAGCCCGCTATATGAAACAGAAACTTACTGAAATTGGCATTGAAACCGTATTCCATCATCCATTTTTCAATGAGATTGTTGTGAAATTCAATCAAAACGTAGCAAATATTAACGAGCAGTTATTTGAGAAGGGAATTATCGGGGGATATGATCTTGGTTTAACTTATCCTGAGTTACAAAATCATATGCTTATTGCAGTTACTGAAATTCGTACAAAAGCTGAAATTGATACTTTTGTAAAAGAATTGGGGGATATTCATGGCTAATAAGGACTTTCCATTAATTTTTGAACGCAGTAAAGAGGGAAGAACAAGTTATAATTTACCTGAGTTAGATGTTCCTGAAGTAAATTTATCGGAAGAGTTTTCGGAAGCATATGTAAGAAAAGTGCCAGCAGATTTACCAGAAGTAAGTGAGTTAGATATTATGCGCCATTATACAGGGCTTTCAGATCGTAATTTTGGTGTTGATTCAGGATTTTATCCACTCGGATCATGTACGATGAAATATAACCCAAAGATAAACGAAGACGTGGCAAGACTACCAGGATTTAGTCATATTCATCCATATCAAGATCCGAAGACAGTACAAGGTGCACTTGGCATGATGTATGATATGCAAACTGCCTTAAAAGAAATTACAGGTATGTATGAGATTTCTTTACAACCCGCCGCAGGTGCGCATGGAGAATGGGCAGGGTTAATGATGATTCGTGCATTCCATGAAGCAAATGGTGATTTTCACCGTACAAAAGTAATCGTACCTGATTCAGCGCATGGAACGAATCCGGCTTCTGCAACTGTTGCAGGTTTTGATTCGATTACTGTGAAGACAAATGAGAAAGGTTTAGTGGACCTTGAAGACCTTAAACGTGTTGTAGGTGATGATACGGCCGCTTTAATGTTAACAAATCCTAATACATTAGGATTATTTGAAACCGAAATTTTGGAAATGAAAAAAGTTGTCCATGATGCAGGTGGTCGTCTCTACTATGATGGTGCAAATTTAAATGCAATTATGGGATATGCTAGACCAGGTGATATGGGTTTTGATGTAGTGCATCTGAATTTGCACAAAACATTTACTGGCCCACATGGTGGCGGTGGCCCAGGTTCCGGTCCAATTGGCGTAACGAAGGAATTAGATCCTTTCCTACCAAAACCGATAATTGTTAAAAAAGACGATTACTATACATTAAATTATGATCGTCCACAATCAATTGGTAGAGTAAAACCTTATTATGGAAACTTCGGTATTTATTTACGCGCATATACGTATATTCGTACGATGGGCGCTGAAGGACTAAAAAAAGTTAGTGAATATGCTGTGTTAAACGCAAACTATATGATGAGAAAGCTTGAAAAGGAATACGATTTACCGTATACCCAACATTGTAAGCATGAGTTTGTTTTATCAGGGAGACGTCAAAAGAAATTAGGTGTTCGTACGCTTGATATTGCAAAAAGGCTATTGGATTACGAGTATCATCCACCAACCATTTACTTCCCGCTTAATGTGGAAGAAGCATTAATGATTGAACCAACTGAAACTGAATCAAAAGAAACATTGGATGGATTTATCGACACGATGTTAACAATAGCGGAAGAAGTTAGAAATGAGCCGGAACTTGTACAAGAGGCACCACATCATACAGTGGTGAAACGTCTTGATGAAACATTAGCCGCTAGAAAACCTGTGTTACGATACGATAAATAAAATAAAAAAAGTAGAGGGTAAAATTTCTCCCTCTACTTTTTTGTGCAACAAACTACTTTTTAACTTTACCTGTCCACTTTTTGAATCCACCTTTTAAATGCTGTAAATCCGTATAACCTTTCTTATGAAGCAATTGTGCAGCTCTAGCTGAACGTGAGCCACTTTGACAATATAAGTATACAGGTTTGTCTTTTCTAAGTTCGATGAGTCGTTGCTTCATTTGTGTTAAAGGAATATTTCTCGCACCAAGTATGTGGCCATTTTTAAATTCTTGTGGTTCACGAACATCGATAAGCTGTGCCTTTCTATATCCTTCAATAAATTGCTGTTCGGTTAATGTTTTTAAATATTGACGTTGTCGAAAATAACGAAACATTCCTATCGCAAATAGTGCTACGAGTAGAATAACAATAAATATCATACATAATCCCCCGTTTTTTTATTCGATACTTTCAATTATATGTTGGATGAGTAATTTTTTCAAAGGTTTTTCATTAAATGCTATAAAAACAGACAATTTCGTTATTGTTCAATACTATAAAATAAATAAAAAAGCAACTAACCAAAATGTCTAAATCTAGTTCCTTAGATGAAATATACGATGGAAATCTGCTGAAATCTCTCATTTTTGTTTATTTATTAAGCTTGACAAAACAACCTTGTTCACAATATATAGATAAACTTAATAACAAGGGGTACTATATATTGATTTTTCTACTTAGGACTACTATAATTTAATATGACTTTTAAATAGTAAGAAAGAATTGTAGATTTTTAGAAGGAGTGTTGGCATGGCGACATTTGTTGAACGTCGTAGGTCGATTAATGTGGAGGGACTTAATGAGGATATTGCGCGCTTTCCTCAAGTACACCCAATCACAAGTGAGATGCACATTACACATAAAGGGGTATCTCGACTTGTCATGTTAGATCGTTACGCATTTAAAGACACGGAAAAGAAAACATTAAGAGAAGGCGACTTCGTTGTTTTAACAGTAAAAGCAGATCCGAAATTTCCTGCGCGTGGATTAGGCTACATACAATCAATTGATTCACGTAAAGGTGAGGCGGTAGTAGCTGTAGAACAAGAGTTTTTATCTGTTCTAGATGGGGAAGAAGCAGAAACTGGACTAATAAAACGTGGGCTAGATGTAATTGATAAGCCGTTGGAAATATATTACGAACAAATAGCGAAACGTAATGCAACTGGCTTATCACAAGTTGAAAAATCATCTGATAAAAAAAATGAATGGTTTATGAAGTTCTATGAAGAATTATCTTCAATGAATTTTGTTCCGGCAGGACGCGTCTTATATGGTGCTGGAGCAGAAACCGATGTAACTTATTTTAACTGCTATGTGATGCCTTATATAAAAGATTCTCGTGAGGGTATTAGTGATCACCGCAAACAAGTCATGGAGATTATGTCACGTGGGGGAGGCGTCGGAACAAACGGTTCTACGTTACGTCCGCGAAACACTTTAGCAAGAGGAGTAAATGGAAAGTCATCTGGATCAGTCTCTTGGTTAGATGATATTGCTAAACTTACTCACTTAGTAGAGCAAGGTGGATCCCGTTAATACCATGGCGGGATTAAAATCTCGTGAATTGCTGGAACACCCTAAGAGCTTTCTTCGCCACAACGTGATTGGCGACAATGAGCGTGATGGCTTGAGAAGAAGAAAGATTGGGCAATCAGCAGCGAAGTATCTTTAGAAATAAAGATAAACGTTCAACGACTATTGAAATTTCCTAAATCTCTTTGTATCGTAAAAATAATTATGAAGTTAGTTTTATAGGAGAAAAGGAAAAAGTAAACCATAACTAACGGCAACGTGGTAATGGGGCACGGGACAAAGAATGGTGTTATATTCTTTGATGATATAGTCTGACCTCATGTGAAAGCATGAGAGTGTAGCAGAAATGACTACACCCGCTGTTAACAAAGCGAGTAACAATTGGCGTGGAGCACAAATGATTATGCTCGTTGATTCTCATCCGGATATTATAGAGTTTATTATCTCTAAGATGCAAAATCCGCGTATTTTACGTTATCTTGTTGAAAATACGAAGGACGAGCAAATTAAGAAGTTAGCAAAAGAGAAATTAAAATTTACACCACTTCATGATATTGAATTAGATTTATACCAAGGTATATTAAATTATAAATCTATTCCAGGTAGTGGTGGTTTTACAAAAGAGGCTATTCGAGAAGCGGAAGAGAAATTACAGGCAGGTGGTACGTATTCCGTTCATAATGCAGAATTTTTAACGGGAGCAAATATTTCGGTTTGCTTAACAAAAGAGTTTATGGTAGCTGTGGAAAACGATGATTGGTATGAATTACGCTTTCCTGATGTAGAGAATTATACACCAGAACAAATGGAAGATTATAATAATGAATGGCATAAAATCGGTGATGTCAGAAAATGGGAAGAAATGGGTTATCCAATAAGAATATATAGACGTATTCGAGCAAAAGAACTTTGGAATTTAATTAATATTTGTGCAACATATTCAGCAGAACCAGGGATCTTTTTTATTGATAACGGTGCGACACGTTCTCTTATAAGTGCGGCTTAAACGCATGAAATAGAGGGTTTAACAAACGAAAGTTATGTTAAATACAACTGATAATTCCGATAGTGGGAATGAAAGCCGTCACGTTGAGCTGAAACCACTATGATGAGACTCCTACATGCATGGAATCATGATAGTGATGAAGTGTATGAAGCTAGGTAAAGTCGTCTGAATTTGACCTAAAACTCCCTTAGAGTCATGTTCGAAGATAGGGCGGTCAGCCGAAAAAGGTGAATATGGTGAGAATGTCAGATTAGCAACCTGATTGACGAACTTGCGAATGAAAGGGTCTAGAATGAAAACCGCTTGAAAAGGTGGAAGGTTAACCAGTTTAACCGAGATTGTCGTGGAGTAAGCCCGTTGTCATGAAACACGATATAGTGAACAAAGACACTATGTAATCTCAGGCTCAGAGCAAGCACCTAAGTTCAATCATATGGCTAGGAATTATTGGAACGTGGTAAGCAAGGAACACTCATTCAAGGACTATCATCCGAGTGGTTGATATAAGGATGCTAAATCTGAAATTCATTTATCCTTGCGAAAGTAGGGTCACAGTACCGAAGAAGCTTATGAAAATAAGTGGAGGGATAGACCCAAGTCTAATTCAATATATTAAACCAAACAAAGCAAGTGAAATTCGCTGATCGGGTAAGAATGCAGGGAATCACTGAGAAAGTCAGGTGATCTGCAACGAATACGAGCCTAAGACACAACGAGTATTATGGTATGCAAGAGGTTTTTGATGAATTATTTGCCAAGAGTGAGGAAGGACATCTTTTCAAAAATCTGTTTAACCTAATCATAGATGAAAGAAACATCCTACTAGCTTACAGAAACATAAAAGCCAATAAAGGTTCTAAAACTGCTGGAACGGATAAATATGTGATTGACAACTTTAAAGCGATGAATAAGCAAGAATTCATCAATCTAATTCGAATTTCGCTCAAAGATTACAAACCTAAAGCAGTGCGCAGAGTAATAATTCCAAAGGGGATGGATAATACCAAGTTTAGACCTTTAGGAATACCAACAATGTTGGATAGGCTAATTCAACAGATGTTTAAACAAATTCTTGAACCTATCTGTGAGGCTAAGTTTTATAATCACAGTTATGGTTTCAGACCATTACGAAGCACAAAACATGCCCTATCTAGAGTGAATTTCTTAGTTAATATCTCACAACTACATTACGTTGTAGATATCGACATTAAGGGATTCTTCGACAATGTAAATCACAGAGTTCTCATGAAGCAAATGTGGAATTTAGGCATTCATGATAGAAGAGTTTTAGCAATCATAAGCAAAATGCTCAAAGCACCGATAAAAGGTGTTGGAATTCCAAACAAGGGTACTCCACAAGGAGGAATACTTTCGCCTTTACTCTCTAACATTGTCCTTCATGAACTAGATATGTGGGTAAGTAATCAATGGGAAACTTTTGAAACGAAGCATAAGTATTCTCAGAATGTAAAGAAGTACTTAATGTTGAAACGGAATTCGAATATGAAGATTGGCTTTATCGTTCGATACGCAGATGACTTCAAAATTATGACGAATAGTCATGAGAATGCAGTCAAATGGTTCCATGCAGTGGCAGGATACTTGAAGGATAGATTGAAATTAGATATCTCACCTGAGAAATCTAAAATTACAAATCTCAAAAAGAAGTCCTCGGATTTCTTGGGATTTAAAATTAAGGCTGTTAGGAAGAAACAAAAACATCTTGTTAGGGTAAATATGATTGATAAGAAGAAAGCTGAAGTCATTAGGAAAATGAAGGAACTCATCCTTAAAATAAGAAAAGAAACGACCATTAATAACATAAGACTCTTTAATGCTTATGTAATGGGGATACAAAATTACTTTAAATACGGAAGTATGGTTCCATCAGATTTCACTGACATAGCACACAAGGTGCATCCTTACGCTAGGAGTAAATTACATCAAGTTGGAGGGAAATATTCACACCCAACGGATGCTAGTAAAGTTTACAATCAGTATTACTCCAGTAGTCTCAAAACATGGAAGGTATTAGGTGTTTATCTCTTTCCTGTAAATGGGATTACAAGCTTTGCTGAATCCAGACAATTTAATCCTAAGCACTCAATCTATACAGAAGAAGGCAGAAAATTAATTCACAAAAAACTTCAATCAATTGTTGAATATAACATAAGGTTACTGATGCAATCCAAAATACAAGACCAATCAATCGAATACCAAGACAATAGACTTTCTCGCTACTCAATGAAGAAAGGATGCTGTGAAATACTTGGTATCTTTCTGGAAGCACATGAAGTTCATTGTCACCATGTAAAGCCTAGAAGTCTAGGTGGAACGGATAAGTATAATAACCTCAAAATTATCCATGAAGACATGCATAGACTAGTTCATGCGTCCGAGAAGGAAACAATTGATAAGTACCTTGTTAAATGGAAACTCAATCAGAATTCGAAACTGATTGAGAAGATAAATGCATTACGTAAGAAGTGTAAAAACGAACCAATCGTGACTTAAAAGTAATTAAAAACTTGCATGTACTCGATAAATAATTATTAAGCTTGTAACTTGTTGAAATTTGGTTTAGTAGGATTAGATGGAACGCCGTATGAGGGGAAACTCTCACGTACGGTGTGGAGTGGGGGAAAAGGTGGAGAACAGCTTCAAAGCCTTACCTATCACTATCGAATGACATGACAAATGCAAAAGCTTATGGTGATCAAGTTGTAGCGACTAATCCATGTGGGGAACAAGTGCGAAAGGTAGCATAATAATCATTACCTAATGAGGTAAGGGATTAGGATAATATCCCTTTAGACAGCCGACTTACTTGGATGGAGAAATACCACCGGGGACAATAGCATGTCGGAAAAGCGGAAGAAGGATAGTAAACTGCGAGAAACCTTCGTTCCGCAAGTCTAAGTTCTATACGGCTAAAGCTATACTGCCTTAATCCTAGATTCTTCGCTCGAACCGCAGAGAATCTCATACTTCGCAGTTAAAATGAGATTGTGCTTGAGTTGTTTTGATTGGTTGTTCGTCAAAATAATATCCTCCTAAGCACCGAAGCACGATAAGTGTTTTAAGAATCGAACGGGAAGCCTACGTAGAACCAGTGATTATTATCGTGAACCTTTGATTCTTCGCTCGGAATGTTGAAAGACTATGGAATACATGTTACGCCTAAAAGCGAAACCTCTGTGATTCCTGAATATCCAACAGCGGAGAACGGAGCTGTCATAGTAGTCTGAGGAACCTGAAATAACAGGTATAGCCGTAAAACGGAAGCGGGAGAGCCGCCCACACACATATGGAGGCATAGGTGACACCCGACCTAATCAGTCATGAAGGGTGCTGGCGAAGGACAGCAGGTTAAAGTAGATACGAAACATTTGGAGGTATGCGAAATGCAAAAGGCTGAAAAAGTGTTGCGTATCATCGAGGGAAAATCAAAAACTGACAAACAATATAAATTCGATCGACTGTATCGAAATTTCTTTAACCCAGACTTTTACCTTCAAGCATATGGAAAGATGAATGTAAATGGAAACATGAAGAAAAGCACTGATAAAGAAACAATCGATGGATTTGGAATGAAAAAAGTGAATGATGTCATCGAATTGATGAGACATGAACGTTACCATTTCAAACCAGTTAGACGAGTATATATTCCAAAAAACGATGGCACAAAACGGCCATTGGGAATTCCGAGTTTCGATGACATAATTGTCCAAGAAGTTAGCCAAAGTATCCTTGAAGCCATTTACGAACCTAGATTCAGTAAAAACTCGCATAGTTTTAGACCTAACAAAAGTTGCCATACTGCTCTTAAACAAGTTAAGAGAGAATGGACTGGTGTAAAATGGGTAATCGAGGGGGATATTAAAGGATTTTATCATAATATCGATCACGGTACGTTAATCAATATCCTGAATGAACAAATACATGATGGAAGGTTCCTAGAACTTATTAGACGTATGTTAAAAGCGGGATATATGGATGAATGGGATTACCGTCAAACATATTCTGGGACGCCACAAGGTGGCATTTTAAGCCCGATTCTGGCAAACATATATCTAAATAAGCTAGACGAGTTCGTAGAACAAGTGTTAATTCCGAAATACGAAACCAATAAGAAGAAGCGAAAGATGAATCCAGAATATAACAAAGTCAATCGTCAAATGATAGAGTTGAAAAGGAAAATCAACACCTTAGAAATTGATGATATAAACCGAAACTCTATGATTGATCAGTACAAGGTACTAGATATGGAAAAACGTAATCATAAAGTACTTGATGAAATGGATTCAGAATTTGTGAGAGTTAAATATGTTAGATATGCAGACGATTTTATTATCGGTGTTATCGGTAGTAAAGAATTAACCGAGCAAATCAAACAAGAAGTAGCCGAATTTTTGGCTACGAAACTTAAACTGACGCTTAATGAAGAAAAAACACTTGTCACAAACTTTAAAAAGCCCGTTATGTTCTTAGGATACGAAATATATATTCAGGATGCCAACACATATCTAGCGAAAAGAGGAAATGGACGCATCTCGAGAGCGGTCAATGGTATACCGAGGCTAATGGTACCAAAAGGATTAATCTCAAAGAAACTTGAAAAATATATACGTAATGGTAAGGCAGTTCACCGAAGAGATTTAACAAACCTTGATATAGCAGAGATTATTAGCATTTATGCTACGGAAGTGAGAGGCTTGTATAATTACTACCGGATGGCAGATAATGTCGCAAATCAAATGAACCGGTTTAAACACTATCATCGAACTAGCCTAGCCAAAACAATCGCAGTTAAAATGCGAATATCAGTTGCACAAGTTAGGAAAAAATACGAGGTGGATGGGACTATAGGCATCATCATCAAACGTGAACCGCCAAAGAAGGACTTGATTTATAAGTACTTCAATGATGGTTTTCCCAAAAATGATTTAGTAGAAAATGCAAATCAAAAAGATGACTTATTTCCGAATCTCAATAGATACAGTGGTAGAAATGGAATTGCAAAACCGACTACTTAGCTGAAGTCCATCACGTTAGAAAAGAAAGAATTTGTTAGAAGAGATAACAAGGTAAGAAACCTCCATACTGGGTGGAGACGCAGGTTGTAACAATTCGTAAAACCATCGAGTTATGCGAAAGCTGTTACGATAAATGAATATCGACATATTTTAGAGTTTGTCAGACTCGATGAAATTTAACTGAGAGAGCCGTATGCAGGGAAACTTGCACGTACGGTTCGTAGGGGGAGGATGGAAAAAGTGGTAAGAAGACCAACTCGTCTGTCCTCTACCCGACCCGCTCGCTCCATACTCAGTCTGTAACTTAGCAGCGGTTAATTTAGCGGAAATGGCTAATAAAGAAACAAAGTCAGTCAACTTTGAAAAACTAAAACAAACGGTTGAAACCGGCGTAAGAATGCAAGATAATGTCATAGATGCTACACCTTACTTTCTTGAAGAAAACAAAAAACAAGCATTAGGAGAACGTAGGGTTGGTTTAGGCGTAATGGGATTACATGATTTATTAATTTATTGCGAAACGGAGTATGGATCAAAAAAAGGGAACGACCTTGTTGATCAGATCTTCGAAACAATAGCTACTACAGCTTACCGTGCGTCTGTTGAGCTAGCGAAGGAAAAAGGAAGTTTTCCATTTTTAGTTGGTGAAACACAGGCGGAAACTAGACAGCTGCGAGAAGCATTTATTAATACAGGATATATGAAACAGATGCCTGAAGATATTCGCAACGGTATTTTAAAATATGGGATTAGGAATTCACATTTATTAACCGTTGCCCCAACTGGAAGTACAGGTACGATGATAGGTGTAAGCACAGGACTAGAACCATATTTTTCATTTTCTTATTATAGAAGCGGAAGACTTGGGAAGTTTATTGAAGTAAAGGCAGATATTGTCCGAGCATATTTAGAAGAGCATCCAGAACAAGATCCAAACAATCTTCCTGAATGGTTTATCACAGCAATGGAATTATCACCGGAGGCACATGCCGATACACAATGTGTTATACAACGATGGGTAGATAGTTCAATATCCAAAACAGTTAACGCGCCTAGAGGATATACTGTTCAGCAAGTAGAAGAAGTGTATCAACGGTTATATCGCGGTGGTGCAAAAGGTGGAACGGTTTACGTTGATGGAAGTCGTGACAGTCAAGTCCTTACATTAAAGGCTGAGGAAAACTCATTTGAACAGACAGAGTTATTACTTGAAGACGATAAGCCAAAAGTTGTTTTAATGGATACAATTCAAGAGCTAGAACACACGAATGTCACGTTTGGAAATGAAGTTGGCAATACTTGCCCTGTTTGTAGAAAAGGTAGTGTAGAAGAATTGGGTGGCTGTAACACGTGTACAAACTGTGGTGCACAACTTAAATGTGGACTATGATATAGGTAAGATGTGTGAAATTGTGGAATTGAAATAAAGTTGCGATGTTTGTAATATGATGCGATGAAGCACCCCTTAGATTATAGTTGTCTAGGGGTGTTTTTATGGCTAAAAGAGTTAGCTCAACACAAGTCGAAAAGTGGATTCAAGAAGGTCGTGGTTCTGGAGTTGGTGCGATTATAAGCCATGGTTAAATATTTAAGACGTTTTATCATTAGGAAGGTCTACTTGTTTAAAAGGTATTAAGATGAAGCGACAAACTAACAAGCTACTTAATAAAATGATAGAAAAAGTTCAAGGCCCTCAGAAATATAAAGTCGTATTTGGATAAGTGCATCAATACGACACGGAAAATATATAAAGAACAATTGGGCGTACTTCGATAAAAAAGGGATAGTGAAATGACAAAGTATAATGAAGTTGAGTACTGGGATTTGACAGAGAATCCTAAAAATGAAATTTACAAAAGTCTTATAAAAGTTCTATGTAATAATTCAGATAGCTTTTATTTTATCACTAGGAAAGAACTTAAATACAATAAAGAAGTGATTGCACAATTTGAGCCTTATGTTACAGAGACTTACAAAACAAAAAAATGGGCGAGAACAGAAACTAAAGGTCCTGCTGCAACAGTTTTTGTTGTGGATTCTAATAAGGAAACCTATAAGTTATTAGTTAAATATGCAAATAGCTTATATGACTGGATTGCTCCAGGATTACCTGAGGACTTAACATTTATAAAAAATGACTTTATTTGGTTTTCGTGTACGACACACGAGGAATTTGCAGGTTTTTCAATTCGCTCAGATTATTACAAGAATCTAATATTTGGAATAGAAGGTTTGAAGTTAGAACAAATAGAATAATATTTATTCATCAATCGGTCGCCTTTCTGGAGCAAGAAAAGATACCCTGACTTATTTATGATAATCAAAAAAGCATCGTGTACAGTTTATTAAATCATGGTTTAAATAGATACTGAAAAGTAGAAAGTAATCAAATTTTATTATAAAAACTGTACAATATTTGACATTGGGTCACTATGAATTGATAAATAATAAACAATATGATGCTCGCGGTTTGCAAAACTTTTTAATGCAAAAGTTTTGCTATTTTTAATAAAAGCCAAATCCTTCGTGAATACTGACAATATGAATAACTTGTATTAAAAGAATAGTTACGGTATCCTTAATATGAAACAGTTTTGCCTTGGATAAAAAATTATTCATGGAAAGAGGGATATCATGCCAACTCCAAGTATGGAAGATTATATTGAACAAATATACAATTTAATTGAATCAAAGGGATATGCCCGCGTATCAGATATTGCTGAAGAATTAATGGTGCACCCATCTTCTGTGACAAAAATGGTACAAAAGCTAGATAAAGATGATTATTTGGACTACGAAAAATATCGTGGTTTTGTTTTGACTGATAAAGGTAAGAAAATTGGTGAACGACTCGTTTTTAGGCATGAACTACTTGAACAATTTCTTGAGATAATAGGTGTGAAAGAAGAAAACATATATAATGATGTCGAAGGAATTGAACATCATCTCAGTTGGAATTCTATCGATCGGATTGCTGATCTAGTCCATTATTTCAAAGAGGATAAAACACGAGTAAATAACTTACTAAGTATACAAAAGGGTGTAAAAAAGTAAAACCGTAACTTCTAGTTCTTTTTTTCTTTCTTTTGCTTAAACTATAGTAAATGTATGTTTAAGAGAAGGAGAGACTATATGAAGGTAGATGCTGTTTTTTCTGGTGGAGGGGTGAAAGCTTTTGCGTTTGTTGGTGCACTCGAAAGTATTGAAGAAAATGGGATACAATTAGAAAGAGTCGCAGGAACTTCCGCAGGGGCAATTGTTGCTTCGCTTATTGTAGCTGGTTATAAAACAAAAGATATTCATACACTCATTACACAATTAAATATAGAATCATTTTTAGATCCACCGAAATTAACAAAAATAATACCTGGAACGAAATGGCTTTTTCTATACTTCCAAATGGGCTTAAATCGGGGAGACAAACTAGAATATTGGTTATATGAACAATTAGCCAAACAGGAAATTTACAATTTTGGCGACGTTCCACAAGGATATTTAAAATTAGTAGTAAGCGACCTTAGTCTTGGCAGGCTAGTCGTCATTCCAGATGATTTACAAACCCTTTATGGCATAGATCCAAATCTATTCCCCATTGCAAAAGCGGTTAGAATGAGTGCGGGTTTTCCATATTTTTTTATGCCTAAAAAATTACATGGAAATGATATGGGAAAAAGTTTTATTGTAGATGGTGGTCTTCTAAGTAACTTTCCATTATGGATTTTTGAAAATAAACCCCAAACAAGAACCATTCCAAAGCGACCGATATTAGGTGTGAAACTTAGTGAATCTACTCAGATGGTGAAACCAAATAAAATAAAAAATGCGCTTGACATGTTTTTAGCACTTTTTTCGACAATGAAACAGGCGCATGATGCACGATATGTATCAAGTGCAGAAAAAAATAATATCATTTTTATACCAGTACATCATGTTGGAACGACTAATTTTTATATTAGTGACGAAGAAAAACAAGCGCTGATTAAGCTGGGAAAAGAGCGAGCTAATCAATTTTTACGTACATGGGAAAAATAAAGAAAATCGAGCTATTTAAGCTCGATTTTTTCTTTTTGACTTATTACCTTCAATTACACTTAAGTGCGAGGGGCGTTTTCTTAATTTCTTTTGTGTGCTGACTGCTTGGGGGTGCTGTGTGCGTGTATGACTGGCTTTCTCATTACTCTGATACCTTTTTTTAGATTGCTTCACAGCCTGACGATATTTTTTCATTTCTTGATTGGATGCACTGCCCGTTCGATTACGAGTAAATACGAAATATAAGATACCGAAGAGAATGGCTGCAAATACAATGGAAAGAAAGATACTAGTAAGAAACTTCAAGGTATTTGTAAATAATGAAATGCCTAAACCAATGATGGCTAAGACAATCACGACATAAAACATTTTTGTAATGAAATTCCGAAGCATCAGATAAGCTCCTTTCACGTTATCATAAAAAGGCAATTATTACTTGGTTATGTGAGCTACTGCGAGTCACATATATATATAAAGGATTGTATGTAACACTATAACTTCAATAGTTAGTCTACCCTATTTCAGTCATTGTCATTCTATTTTACTAAAATTTTTCTCTAATAACTAGTTATCCACTATTTCATTTTAAACGTTTTTTTTAAAAAGATTGGAGATAATATGAAGTAGAGGTGATGAATATGAGTAAACAACTGCAAGTACAGGAAAAAAACACCAGTGAAGGATCTCTGTTTTTAAAATCTCTCTCCATCGGTTTTGTTGGTGGTTTGTTTTGGAGCTCTATTGGAGTTTTCCTCTATTACTTTAATATGTCTGAAGTGGCACCAAAATCGTTTTTGTTAAGATCTTGGATAACGGAAAGCTGGACGGAGCATTGGTTAGGACATGTGATTTCAATTATATTAACTGGCATCTTGTCCATGGTTGCTTCTACTATTTATTATGGAATATTACGGAAAACATTAGCGTTATGGACAGGTATTGTATATGGACTTGTTTTATGGGGAGTCATTTTTTTCGTTTTACATCCACTATTTATGAATGTACCAGCTATTCATCAGCTTGATATGAATACGATTGTTTCGACATTATCTCTTTATGTTCTCTATGGTCTATTCATTGGCTATTCAATCTCTTATCATTATTCTGATGTACAGAGTAGAAAAGAAGTGAATAATTAGGTTTATTGTTATAATTTATATGCTAACTTATGGTAAAATATAAAGGCCAATCATCTTACTCGTTAAAGGAAGGAAAGAAATGCATCAGCAACTTCTATTATTAAATGGACCTAATATTAATTTGATGGGAAAACGTGAAAAAGAAGTCTATGGTAGTTTTACGCTAACGGATATAGAAAATGAAGTTCAGCGTGTTACAAATCAATATGGATTTTCCTTAGCATGTATGCAATCAAATTCTGAAGGAACATTAATCGATTGTATTCAAGAAGCAGATAAAAAGTATGATGGTGTCATACTCAATCCAGCAGGGTATACACATACAAGTGTTGCATTACGTGATGCAATTCTCGCCATCAATACGCCTGTTATTGAAGTTCACATTTCTAATATTTATAAACGAGAATCATTTCGACATACGTCGATAACGGCAGCGGCATGTATCGGACAAATTACTGGCCTAGGCTTATACGGTTACAATTTAGCAGCACAAGCTATCGTAAACTATGTAAAAGAAATGAATTAAAGGGGGAAGAATGTGAAAATGAATAAGCTAAATCTTTTAAGACAAGCACTTGTAGAACAGAAGCTAGATGCGTTGATTATTACGAATCCTTTTAACAGACGTTATATGACTGGATTTACTGGGACTGCGGGTGTAGCTATTGTAAGTGAAAAGGCAGCTATTTTTATAACGGATTTCCGCTACACATCACAGGCAACGACACAAGTGAAAGATTTTACAATTGTAGAACATAAACAGGGGCTAGAGCAGGAAGTAAGTAATCAATTAAAAGAAATACATGCTAAAAGAATTGGATTTGAAAAGCATGATATGTCATTTGCTACATACGAACAGTATCAGGATGTAATTGATGGGCAATTAATTCCAACGAGTGAACTTGTGGAAAGATTACGCATGATCAAGTCTGACGAAGAACTACTCGTAATGAAGAAAGCTGCTGAAATTGCAGATGCTGCTTTTGAACATATTCAAGGGTTTATTAAACCTGGTGTGAGGGAAATAGAAGTTTCAAATGAATTGGAATTTTACATGCGTAAACTAGGAGCTACATCATCAAGTTTTGATACGATTGTGGCTTCAGGTTTTCGTTCTGCATTACCTCATGGAGTTGCTTCTGAAAAGGAAATTCAAAATGGTGAACTTGTAACACTTGATTATGGGGCACTTTACAATGGGTATTGTTCTGATATTACGAGAACGGTTGCTGTTGGAGAAATAAGTGAAGAATTAAGAACGATTTATAATACAGTTCTTGAAGCGCAATTAATTGGAGTTAATGGTATAAAACCAGGAATGACAGGTAAAGAGGCTGACGCTTTAACACGAGATTACATTACAAAGGCGGGCTATGGACAATATTTTGGCCATTCAACAGGACATGGCTTAGGAATGGAAGTACATGAAGCGCCAGGTCTTTCGTATCGATCAGATGTGAAATTGGAAGTCGGAATGGTTGTGACCGTTGAGCCTGGTATTTATATTCCACGTGTAGGCGGATGTAGAATTGAAGACGATATCGTTATTACTAAGGATGGAAATGAACGATTAACAACGTCGTCTAAAGAGTTAATTATTTTATAAGAAACACGTGTAATAAGCTAACATGAAAGAGGAGGATTTCATTTGATTTCTGTAAACGAATTTAGAACTGGATTAACAATTGAAATGGATAACGCTGTATGGCAAGTGGTTGATTTCCAACACGTAAAGCCGGGAAAGGGTGCTGCATTTGTACGCTCTAAGCTTCGTAATTTAAAAAACGGCAATATCCAAGAAAAGACATTTCGTGCAGGTGAAAAGGTAGAACGCGCGCATGTTGAACATAGAAAAATGCAATATCTATATGCATCAGGTGATTCACATGCATTCATGGATACAAGTAGTTATGAACAAATTGAACTACAAAGTAACCAAATTGAATATGAGTTAAAATTTATTAAAGAGAATACGGAAGTTTCCGTTATCACGTATCAAGGGGAAGTAATTGGTATTGATTTACCAAATAATGTTGAATTAGAAGTAGTTGAAACTGAACCGGGAATAAAAGGAGATACAGCAAGCGGTGGTTCTAAGCCTGCTAAATTAGAAACGGGCTTAACTGTTCAAGTTCCATTTTTTATAAATACTGGCGATATGCTAGTTATAAATACGTCAGAAGGAAAATATGTTTCTAGAGCTTAATAAACTTCAAATGACAAAAAACAGTCTAATCATAGGCTGTTTTTTTTATGTCATATTTTCATGATAGATACATACATTTATTTATAGATGTGAATGTGTACAAGAACTAAATGGAAGAGCTAAAAGAGTGGTGGGTAAAATGGATGAAATATTACGTTTGTTTCCTAAAACTTATCAAGATACCATGCAAAAGCAAATAGGAAATAGGTGGGGAAAACTTCAAGAAATACGTTTACGTTTACGTCAACCAATTGAACTTATTTTTGATCACCAAGTGGAATGGATGGAAAATCTTGTTCCGCATGAACGTATCGCAACATATGTAATGAATCAGTTAAGTGAGTTCTCGTTATACCGACTGGAAGATGAACTAAGATTAGGATTTATTACAATTGAAGGTGGGCATCGAGTTGGTTTATCTGGAAAAGTGAACACAATCAACGGGGCAGTAAAAGCAATAAAATATATAACATTTCTGAACATCCGGATTGCAAAACAAAAGATTGGTGTTGCCAAACCACTAATTCCATATTTGTTTGAGAGAAATACTTATGTAAATACATTAATTGTAGGTGCACCACAGACTGGAAAAACGACATTAATTCGAGATCTAACTCGAATGATTTCTACAGGTTGGAAGTATGTTCCAGGGAAGAAAGTCTGTGTGATTGACGAGCGTTCTGAAATTGCGGGATCCATCAAAGGGATTCCGCAACATGAAGTAGGCCAGCGCACCGATGTCTTAGATGCGTGTCCAAAAGCAGAAGGTATGATGATGATGATTCGCTCTATGTCTCCAGAGGTACTAATTGTGGATGAAATTGGTAGTCATCAAGATGTACAAGCTTTATTAGAAGCAGTACATGCTGGTGTCGTCGTTATTTGTACGATACATGGACAATCATTAACTGAATTAAAAAAACGCCCATCTTTAGCTTTATTATTTGAACAAAACGTATTTTCACGTACCGTAATAATCGAAAACAACGTAGGGTTACCAGGAAAAATTAAATATATTTACAATGGACAGGAAAAAAATATTTATCAGAAGTCGAGGTGTTTACCTGGTGAAATGGATCGGGGCACTTCTGTTCATTAGTACAACTACATGGGCAGGATTTGAATGGAGTAAGCGACTAGTAAACCGACCAAAACATATACGACAACTAAAGAATGCATTACAAATTTTAGAAGCTGAAATATTGTATAGTCAAGCACCATTGATAGATGCATTTGAATTAATAAGTAAGCAAATTCCTAAACCAACGAAGTACTTTTTTCAAATGTTGACAAGCGACTTAAATAAAAATAAAACGGACTTTCTAGAAATATGGGAAAAAGGTGTTGCGACGTATATGAAACAATCAAGTTTAGGACCAAATGAAACGGAAATCTTATATCAATTTGGAAGGACGTTGGGACAACATGATTTTACCCAACAACAAAAGCAAATCGTACTAACTCTTAACCATTTAGACCGAGAATTACAGGAGGCAAAAGCAAGTGAGGCAAGATATGCAAAAATGGCAAAATCATTAGGATTTCTATGTGGTCTATTTATCGTCTTGCTTTTAATGTAAGGTCCATGAATGAAAAACGGAAACACTAATTTAAAGCGGAAGGGGCACATGATCCATGTTAGATGCAACAGTCTTATTTCAAATCGCAGGAATCGGCATCATAGTAGCACTAATCCATACGATCTTAAAGCAGATGGGAAAAGAAGAAATAGCACAATTTGCAACACTTGCTGGATTTATTATCGTATTGGTAATTGTTATTAATAGCCTGTCAGATTTGTTTCAACAAATAAAATCTGTGTTCCTATTCCAAGGGTAGATGCAATAGATGGATATGATCCAAATTGTAGTGCTAGGATTGATTGCTAGTTTGCTATATATCATTGTAAAAGAATTTAATGGACCTTTTGGATTTTTTATTATTTTAGTAACAGGTATTGTCATTTTTTTAGCAATCATCAAGCAAATTGGGGTTATTTTTCAATTGATTCAAACATTAGGTCAACGTGCGGCAATAGATGGTATGTATATAGAAACGATTTTAAAGATAATTGGTATTGCTTATATAACAGAGTTGGGGGCTAGTATGACAAAAGATGCAGGATTAAGTGCAGTTGCATCGAAAATTGAATTAGCAGGAAAAATATTTATTTTACTAATGGCTATTCCGATTATTACAGCAGTAATTGAATCCATATTAAACTTTTTGCCACTAACTAATTAGTACTTGAGAGGAGTAATGAATGTGAAAATCAGGAGGTTGTTTGTTGCATTTGGTTTTTTTTTACTCCTTTTCAGTTCATCTCCCCAATATGTTAAAGCGATAGAAGAACAGGAGGAAGTGGAAGATGCATTAATAAATGAAATATCTCTTCAAGGTATGCAAGATTATTGGAATGAGTTGGTCCAAGAATACGGAGGCTATTTACCAGATTTACATAAGACGGGCATTTATGATTTTATAAAAAATGACGAAAAGTTCTCTATAAAACAAGTACTACTTGGTGCTCTAGAGTTTTTAATTCATGAGATTATTTTAAATGGCAAATTATTAGGTATGTTATTTATGCTTACATTATTTTCTGTGTTTTTACAGACGATGCACAATGCATTTGATAGAGGTGCAGTAAGTAAGATTGCATATTTTGTCGTATATATCGTTCTATTATTTTTGGCGTTAAATAGTTTTTATACAGTTGTTTCCTATACCAAGGAAACAATTGATATGATGAGTGGATTTATGATTGCATTAATTCCACTCCTATTAGGCTTAATGGCGACATTTGGAAATTTGGTTGCAGTGTCATTTTTTCATCCCATCATTATTTTCTTAGTAAACGCTAGTGGGGTCATCGTTTCCAAGTTTATTTTACCATTATTATTTATTTCGGCTCTATTATTAATTGTAAGTAATTTGAATGAAGAATATAAAGTGACGCATTTAGCAAATCTGTTTCGAACTGTTAGTTTGGGCGTTTTAGGTGGCTTTTTAACCATTTTTATAAGTGTCATGTCCGTACAGGGTGCTGCAAGTGCGATTCAAGATGGAATTGGTATGAAAACGGCAAAGTTTATAACTGGTAATTTTATTCCCGTTGTAGGTAGGACATTCACAGATGCGGCGGATACCGTATTGAGTGCTTCTTTATTATTGAAAAACGCAGTTGGAATCGTTGGTGTTGCAATAGTAATTTTTATCTCGCTATTTCCGGCCCTGAAAATTTTCACAATCGCACTTATTTATAAAATTGCCGCAGCTGTGCTTCAACCGATTGGGGATGGTCCAATTATTAAAAATCTAAACTTAATAAGTAATTATATATTTTATATGCTTGCATGTTTACTAGCTGTTTCATTTATGTTCTTTATTGGAATCGTCATTATTGTAGCTGCAAGTAATTTAACCATGCTACTTCGTTAGGATGATGAACATGGATCTACTTATCCAATGGGTTACCCAAATTATTATATTTTTATTGATTGCTACGTTGGTTGATTTAATCATTCCACAAAACGCTATGAAAAAATATATTAAATTAGTTGTGGGATTAACGTTAGTATTAATATTTTTAAAACCAATATTTCATCTTTTTCAGTTTGATATAAAAAGCGAGATAAATGCGACGAGTACACAACATTTAGACGAGTTAGAGGGAACTCTTGCATTAGAAAATTTAATTGAAAATCAAAAAAGAGATATAGAATCGACGCAACATGCATATATTTTAGAACAAATGGCTGTCCAACTCAAAGAAATAGCAAATCCATCATTAATTGAGGAACATCAAATCGAAATTACAGAAATTACTTTCACATTTTTGTTGGAAGAACAATACACCTTTGAAAACTTGGAAGAAGTCATTGTTTATGTACAAGAAGCACGAGATGGGGAGGGAGTAATCTATGCAGTTGATGATATTGTAATTGACACAAGTGAACCATCGAATAGTGAAACAGCCACAGAGGAAGATGTAGATGATATCGTTGATTTTCTTACAGAGAAATGGCAATTAGACGATAAGAAATTAATGATTAGATGGGGGGGAGGATCTAGTTGATAAATAAAATAAAGGAATGGCTGCAGTTTACCGATGATAACCAAAAGAATAAAAGACCACTAAAATCATATGTCATATTAATTGGTTTACTCGGACTGCTTTTTATGATTCTCGGAAATGTATTTTCTCCCTCAAAAAAAGAGGATCAAGTAGAATTTAATTTGCCTAAAGAATCAAACGAAGAATCGACGGAAACAAATGCAAACTCACCAACCATGACAGCAGATGTCAATGAATTGGAAACGACATATAAAAAACAATTAGAAGCAATGCTCGAAAATATTCAAGGTGTTTCTAATGTGGAAGTAATGATTAACTTAGATTCTACGAATGTAAAAGTATATGAGAAGAATCTTATTACTGGTAAACAATTAACAGACGAGAATGACAAAAATGGTGGTAATCGCCAAATCGAAGATAACACAGAAGAAACACAAGTAGTAGTCGTAAGACAGGGAGACAAAGAAACACCATTGCTTGTTCAAACGAAAAAACCACCAGTACGAGGCGTATTTGTTGTAGCAAAAGGTGTAGAACAAGCATCTGTTAAGCAATGGGTTGTTGAGGCGGTATCCCGTGTATTAGATGTACCAACTCATCAAGTTTCTGTACTCCCAAAAAAATAAGGAGGATGATGGAAAGATGTTAAAAAAGCAAACAGTCTGGTTATTAACGATGTTAAGTTTAATGGTTGTTTTAAGTGTCTACTATATTTTATCACCAGGTAATAATGATCTTGCTTATATTGATGATGGTAAAAAAACTGAAAATAAAGAAACTACGGTTGACTCTGCAGCGGAAGAAGGAGATGCAACAGTAGAAGATATTAGCCCAGGTAAGGATGAATTGTTTACGACATTGAGAATGGATTTAGATGATGACAGAAGTCGTGCAATTGCTAGATTAAAAGAAGTTGTTGCAGCTAGTGAAGTATCAACCGAGGAGAAAAATAAGGCATTGGATGATATTACAGAAATAGAACAAACAACAACGAAAGAAACAACGTTAGAGAAGACAATAATTGCTGCAAATGAATATGAGGACGTTTTAGTTAGATCAAATGGAGAGAAGGTTCATGTACACGTCAAGATAGATAAATTAACGAATGAAGAAGTTGTACAAATCATGCAGATGGTTCGGGACGAATTTGGAGATGTGAAGGTCGACGTAAATTATCAACAAACTGAAGGATAAAAAAAGTACCGGGTGTCTATTTACCCCGGTTTTTTTATTGTTTCTTAAGGCTAATGTTTCGTAACGTTGAAAGGTCACCAGCAGAGGGATTTATTTCAATCATGACATTTAAAAGATAGAAACTAAATGAATAGAGTCCATCCGAAAACAAGTGAGTTATTTTGCTATCGTATATGTAAGTTGTTGTATTTCGGATTGATTAAGTACTATTAATGTAATGAAGGCAATTAAAAAATATAATAATTTTAACGCATGTGTTGATGTTTCATGGTGTTTTATCGTAATATATTAAGAGGAGTTATTAATACCTAATATAACATGATAAACAAGGGGTGTAACTTTGATGTTAAAAGTACAAGAGATTCGTGAACTAATAAAATTAATTGACCAATCAACAATTGATGAGTTTACTTATGAAACAAATGGTACGACAGTTACGATGAAAAAATCTACCGCAACAAAGGTATCTGAACCACAACTGACGGAAATTATAGAAAAATCTCAGGCAATAGAGACTGAAAATAAACCGAATGCTGTGGTAGAAGTTGAAAAAAATATACAAACCGCTGAAAACGCACAAGAACAAGTACAAGCACAAGTGAACTACGATGCTGAAATTGTTTCACCGATGGTTGGGACGTTCTATCGTGCACCAAATCCAGAAAGTGATCCATTTGTATCTGTGGGGACAAGCGTCTCAAGCGAAACAACTGTCTGTATCGTGGAAGCAATGAAATTATTTAATGAAATTGAAGCGGAAGTTAGTGGTGAGATCGTGGAAATATTAGTGAAAGATGGGGAGCTAGTTGAATACGGCCAACCACTGTTTAGAGTAAAATCGATGTAAGGAGACGAACGCTAGTGATAAAAAAACTATTAATAGCTAATAGAGGCGAAATTGCAGTACGAATTATTCGAGCTTGCAAGGAAATGGGAATTGCGACCGTATCTGTTTATTCACAAGCTGACGAAGAATCTTTACATGTACAGTTGGCAGACGAGGCATATTGCATTGGCCCAGCAGCTAGTGCGGATAGCTATTTGAATTTCACCAACATCATGAGTGTTGCAACACTAACAAAGGTTGATGCTATCCACCCAGGTTATGGATTTTTGGCTGAAAATGCCGATTTCGCAGAATTGTGTAAGGCTTGTAACATTATATTTGTTGGACCTTCACCAGAATCTATTCAAAAAATGGGTATGAAAGATGTTGCGAAACAAACAATGGAAAAGGCGAATGTACCAATTGTTCCAGGATCCAAAGGGATTATTGAAAACGAAGAAGATGGTAAAATTGTTGCAAATGAGATAGGATATCCAGTTATTATTAAAGCAACTGCTGGTGGCGGTGGAAGAGGAATACGTGTAGCGAGAAATGAGGAAGAGCTAGTTAAGGGAATTCGCGTTACACAAAAAGAAGCTGAAACTGCATTTGGTAATCCTGGGGTATATATCGAAAAATTTGTGGAAGATTTCCGCCATGTTGAAATACAAGTATTAGCTGATCAATACGGAAATGTGGTACATTTAGGTGAAAGGGATTGTAGTATTCAACGCAGATTACAAAAATTGATTGAAGAAACACCATCTCCTGCAATTACACCTGAAATAAGAAAAAAAATGGGTGAAGCTGCTGTTAACGCAGCAAAGGCTGTTCATTACGTAGGAGCAGGAACTGTAGAATTTATCTTTGATCGAAAAAGTAATGCGTTTTATTTTATGGAAATGAATACACGCATACAAGTGGAACATCCTGTTACGGAAATGGTGACAGGTGTTGACCTAATAAAAGAACAAATAAAAGTGGCAAATGGTGAAAAATTATCTTTTGCTCAAGATGATGTTACATTTGATGGATGGTCGATAGAATGTCGGATTAATGCAGAAAATCCTTATAAAAATTTTATGCCTTCACCTGGAGAAATAAACATGTATATTCCACCTGGAGGATTTGGTGTTCGAATTGATTCTGCAGCATATACTGGCTATAAAATACCACCACACTATGATTCTATGATTGCGAAGTTAATTACGTATGGAAAAACGCGTGATGAGGCGATACAGCGAATGAAGCGCGCATTAGAGGAATTTATAATTGATGGTGTTCATACTACAATACCTTTTCATAAGCAGATCATGGAGCATGAAGTTTTTAAAGATGGGGACTTTAATACTGACTTTCTAAAAGAGTATCCTATATTCGGTACGAAGGAGTGATAATATGGCTGAACAATCATTGGTAAATGTTAGTAAAAATACTGGGTTAGGTAAAGTGGAAATTGCCCCAGAAGTGATAGAAGTAATTGCGGGGATTGCCGCTTCGGAAATCGACGGTTTAGCTTCAATGCGTGGTAATTTTGCAACTGGAGTAGTAGAACGCTTTGGGAAAAAGTCACATAGCAAAGGCGTTAAAGTGGAACTAACGGAAAATGCTATTTTAATCGATTTATATGTAGTATTAAAATTTGGTTTCTCCATTCCAGAAGTAGCACAAAAATTACAGACAAATATACGACAAGCTATTAAAAATATGACGGCATTAGAAATTGCTGAAATAAATATTCATGTTGTAGGTGTACAAATGGAATCGGATAACTTAGATGAACAAAATAAATAGCAACATGCCAAGGCTAAAAGAATCGTAATTCTTTTAGCCTTTTTTATGAGGTGCTTTTACTACTCATTGTCGACCTTATGCTTTTAGTGACTAGTAAACTTCCACTGCGATAAGTCAACATCGGTTCGTTGTTTCAAAGGAAGGTCAGACTTAAAGCGGCTTTTCATCGAATCCCTCTTTGGCATGAGGTAGTTTGTACGTCGTTAAGCGGAATCATTCGCTTTTCTTTGTCATTTTCTTTATAAAATGTTTATACTAAAATTAGATTACGGCTACTAGGTTGCAATGAATATAAATGAATCGTTGTAAATAGCATTGCTCCTGTAATCATGTTATTATTTGAATGAGATATTATTGAAGGAGTTATGCAGATGAATAGGCACAAAGCAAGGGAAAAAGCATTTCAAATCCTTTTTCCATTAGATATTAATGAACTAGAGGTAAAAGATGAAATCAATAATCAGGAAGATGCAGAACTAGTTTCATCCGAATTTTTGCAAGAACTTGTAAAAGGAGTAATACAAAATAAACAAGCAATTGATCAATATATTTCCGAAAGCCTTAAAAATTGGACCATTGATCGTATTGCAACTGTAGAAAAAACGATTTTAAGAATAGCAACATATGAAATCATCTTTCGTGAGGATATCCCAGTAGGGGTATCTATTAATGAAGCAGTAGAATTAGCAAAAGTATTTGGTGATGAAAAATCAAGTAAATTTATTAATGGTGTTTTATCGAATATTATTAAAGATAAATAAAGTGAAGTAGGGGGAGGATATTCATGTCAACTATTATTAGCGGAAAAAAATTGTCCCGTGATATGAGAGAAGAGATGAAATTGGAAATTGATCAGTTGAGGAAAATTGGTATCAAGCCTCATTTAACTGTCATCATTGTTGGAGATGATCCTGCTTCTGAATCGTATGTACGTGGTAAGGAGAAAGCTTGTGATGAAATAGGAATGGATTCAACTATTCATAAGTTACCAAGTTCGACTTCAGAAAAAGAACTTCTAATTGAAATTAACAAGCTAAATGAAGATTCATCTGTCCACGGAATTTTAGTGCAACTTCCCTTACCGGCACACATCCATGAACAAAAAGTGATTGCATCTATTCATCCGGACAAAGATGTAGACGGGTTTCATCCAACAAACGTTGGGAAAATGCTGACGGGTCAAGATACATTTTTACCTTGTACTCCATACGGTATTATTACGATGCTTCGCTCAATTAATGTAGAACTAGAAGGAAAGCATGCCGTTGTGATTGGCAGAAGCAACATTGTAGGAAAACCAGTGGGACAACTCTTATTAAATGAGGACGCAACAGTAACATATTGTCATTCAAAAACAACTAACTTGCAGCAATATACGAAGACGGCTGACATTCTAATTGTCGCTGTTGGGAGACCACATGTCGTCAATGCCGATCATATAAAAAAAGGTGCCGTAGTGATTGACGTAGGAGTAAATCGCCTAGAAAATGGTTCATTAACAGGTGATGTGAATTTTGAACAAGTAAAAGACGTTGCATCATACATCACGCCTGTTCCGGGTGGCGTTGGTCCAATGACGATTACAATGTTGTTGAAAAATACAATAAAGGCTGCTAAAGGATTGGCAACAAGTTGAAAGATAAGTATTTAACCGTTACTGCATTAACTCGATATATTAAAAGGAAAATAGACCTGGACCCACATTTACAAAATATATGGTTAAAAGGTGAAGTATCTAATTTTAAGCATCATAATCGTGGCCATATGTATATGACAATTAAAGATGAACAAACCCGTATTCAAGCAGTTATGTTTGCCGGACATAATCGATTTCTAAAGTTTCAACCAGAGGAAGGCATGCGCGTTTTAATTAAAGGGGAAATAAGTGTCTTTGAAACAAATGGTCAGTATCAACTTTATATTCAGCAAATGGAACCCGATGGAATAGGTGCATTATATTTAGCGTATGAACAACTGAAGGATAAATTAATGAAAAAGGGATATTTTGCTGTAGACAGAAAAAAGCCGATTCCCTCATTTCCACATCATATCGGTGTTGTCACTTCACCATCAGGTGCAGCTATACGAGATATTATTACGACATTAAAAAGAAGATACCCATTTGTTACAATTACAGTAATTCCAGCTATGGTACAAGGACAACTAGCTGCAGAATCGATAAAAAATGCAATAGAAATAGCTAATAACAAAAAAGTGTTTGACGTACTTATTATTGGTCGAGGTGGAGGTTCAATTGAAGAACTTTGGCCATTTAATGAGGAAATAGTGGCAGATGCCGTGTATAACTCAGCGATTCCAATCATTTCAGCTGTTGGTCACGAAACAGATACAACAATTTGTGACTTAGTAGCTGATATACGGGCTGCGACTCCTACTGGAGCAGCGGAATTAGCTGTACCATCGCGAATTGAACTTCAGGATAAAGTAAAAACAACGCAACGTTTATTACAGGCTATGATGAAACGCATGATTGTACATAAGCAAAAGGAAGTCGAACGATTAAAACATGCATATGCTTTTCGTTATCCACAACAATTAATACAAGAAAAAGAACAAGCGTTAGATCGGCATATGGAACAGTTAGAAAAATCCATCAAGAACTATATGGCTAATAAGACACAAAAACTAGAGCATTTACAAGAACGACTACTATTAAAACATCCACTAAAGCAATATAACGAATCGGTTAAAAGTTATAAAAAAGTGATACAATTATTAGAAAAGGCGATAAACCAAAGTATACAACGTCAAGAAATAGCGTTAGCTCGAAACATGGAAAAGCTTACGATATTAAATCCATTGGAAACGCTGAAAAGAGGCTTCGCTATTGCGTACACTTCTTCGGGACAATTGATTAAAACAAAGGATCAAATTAATAAAAATGACCAGATTGTTGTAACAATTCCCGATGCGAAATTAAGTTGTACAGTGAATGATGTAGAGGAGAAATAAACCAATGAGTAAAAGTGAAGTATCATTTGAAGAGGCATTAGAACAATTAGAAGTTATTGTAAATAAACTAGAAGAAGGAAATGTTCCGATTGAAAAGGCGATTGATTATTATCAAGAAGGTATGAAATTATCGAAGTTATGTAGCGACAAGTTGCAAAGCGTGCAAGAAAAAATGGTGCAAATTGTGAATGAACAGGGAGAAGTAGAATCTTTTGATTTACGAGAGGAAGAATAATTTTGGATATTACCTTAAATGGGTTCATTGCAACGGTACAAGAAATGATGGAAAAAGAATTAAACAAGCATTTTAAACATGAACATTTTCCTAAAGTATTGAAAGACGCAATGCTTTATTCGCTAGAAGCAGGTGGGAAAAGACTACGTCCTGTTTTACTTGCTGCTAGTTATGGGGCTTTTCAAACTGGAACAGATAAGATCCTTACTTCAGCTGTAGCATTAGAAATGATTCATACATACTCATTAATTCACGATGATTTACCAGCAATGGATAACGATGATTATCGACGAGGTAAATTGACGAATCATAAAGCATTCAATGAGGCAATTGCTATTTTAGCGGGTGATGCTTTGTTAACTTATAGTTTTGAGATTATAGCAAACGATCCTTTATTGTCCAGTGATGAAAAAGTGACTATCCTACAAATGTTGTCACGCGCAAGTGGGCCTCATGGCATGGTTGCAGGTCAAATTTATGATATGGAAGCTGAGGACAAAGCTATTTCGCTTGAACAATTGGAAAATATACATGCTTTAAAGACGGGTGAATTAGTAGGATTTGCTGTGAAGGCAGGTGCTTTTTTAGGAAACGCTTCAGAGGAACAACTAAAGCATTTGGAGAAGTTTGCCTATTACTTAGGTATTTTATTTCAAGTGCAAGATGATATTTTAGATATTGAAGGCGACGAAGAAAAACTAGGAAAATCGGTTGGAAGTGATATCGATCAAAATAAAAGTACGTATCCAAAATTATTAGGGTTAAATGGAGCTAAAAAGTTAAAATTAGAATATGCAAATAAAGCGAAAGAATCACTAAAAATGGCACAAGCAAATACTGACATACTTATGAATCTAATTGATCATTTTAGTCAACGAGATCATTAGAATAGCTATTCTCGAAAATTGTCAAATAGCAACATAAGCAAGATGTTTTTTTGAAATCATTATGGTATAATATATTTAAAAGGGATGGTGCAGTATTCTAGTCAGTCCTCCATTTCTGAAGGCGGGGCTAAAAATCCGCTAAAGGGCACATCGATGAAGTTCCTTGTGTCGGCTTGAGGCGCCCAGCCTTGGGTTGATGCTGGGAGTTAAGGTTTTTGGGCGATCCACAAAGGCATGTGGGCGTTGACCCGATTACCGCGGAGGCCCATCTCTGTAGTAGTAGCTGAGCCTAGTTGCTATTATGGAATGGGGTATGAACCTGCATAAATAGGCAAGGGAAGCTACATGTGCAGCGTAGCCTGCCTTGCGTGGTGCTTTGAGGGGATTAGAGTCATAAATAGTCATTCGGGTGGCCACTGAATGTCTGTTTTTATCTCTATGAAATCAACACTGCAAAAGAGGCTAGGAAATGGCTAAAGACTGTTGAGGAAATCTCCTAGACTGTTCATCAGACATTTAAATGGGATTATAGTGTGGACTAAGTGGTAATCCAGTCTAGCGCTTGGTGACAAGGCTAAAATGGATTTAAAGGGGAACCGCCTTTATGGCAACATAGGGTATTCATTTGGGAAAACCTACTGGACCTAAGCCACAGTTTTTACCATTTAAATGACCATTCCTGTACATAACGCATGTCATGAATTTGCGAATTATAGAGGTATACTATGGAAGCTAAAATAAAAAGTTCGATTAAATTTAGTTTAACAATCGCCGTTATCACTTTTGTGTTAGCGGCTATTTTTTCAGTTATTTCATCTTCAATTTTAAGTAAAGTAATGTGGGTTGTTGGTCTCGCAGTTGTATTAATTATTATTTTAATTGGTATTTTATTTGATATGCTAGGAATCGCTTCAACATCGGCTTCTGAAGCGCCATTTCATGCCATGGCAGCTGAAAAAGTACCTGGAGCGAAAGAAGCTGTATTGATTATTCGGAATGCAGATAAATTTGCTAGTTTTTGTAACGACGTGATTGGTGATATTTCTGGAATTGTTAGTGGTACTGCTTCAGGTCTTGTGGTTTTACAGATTGCAGCTATTTTAGGCCAGGGAGAAGGTACGACGACACAAATTACATTATCTGTCATCTTAACAAGTCTTGTCGCGGCGATAACAGTTGGCGGTAAAGCAATTGGTAAATATTTTGCAATTCATTCATCAACTAAAATTATATTTTATGTAGGAAAATTTATTGGGTTTACCCATAATAAATTTAAAATTAATTTATTTCCATTTTTAAATGAACCCAAAAATAAAAAGGACAAAAAGAGATAACGTACCCTTTAAATAAAATTGTAGAGGAATTAAAAAAATGAGTGAAAAAAAACGATTAGATATATTATTGGTAGAACGAAACTTAATTGAGACACGAGAAAAGGCAAAACGAGTCATTATGGCTGGGCTTGTCTTTTCAGAAAATATACGACTAGACAAACCTGGAATGAAAGTAGTTTCAACCATTCCATTAACGGTTAAAGGACATGAACACCCGTATGTGGGTCGAGGTGGATTAAAATTAGAAAAGGCTTTAATGGAATTTGATGTGCAAATACAAGATAAAATCCTAATAGATGTAGGTTCTTCCACCGGAGGATTTACTGATTGTGCGTTACAAAATGGCGCAAAGTTAAGTTATGCTATCGATGTCGGATACAATCAGTTGGCTTGGAAGTTGCGCTCAGATGACCGAGTTATTGTAATGGAACGGACAAATTTTCGCTACGTAACAGAAGATAACTTAAAACATGGAACACCAAATGTTGCAACAATTGACGTTTCTTTTATTTCCCTCAAACTAATTCTCCCAGTTTTGAAAAAATTGCTAGCAGACAATAGTGACATCATTGCACTTATTAAACCACAATTTGAAGCTGGAAAAAACCAAGTTGGAAAAAAAGGGATTGTTCGTGATAAGAAGATCCATCTTGCTGTTTTACAATCGATTATACATTTTGCGATTTCTGAGAATTATACTTTCCAAGATGTTACATTCTCCCCTATAACGGGGGGAGACGGCAACATTGAGTTTTTAGCCCATTTTACAAATCAAAAAAATAGTCAAACAGGAAAAATTCCTACCGATGATGAATTAAACCTCGTAGTTGAACGGGCTCATCAGTCGTTTCACTCAGAAAGTCAGCAAAAATAAAGAAAACATATTTGGGGGCCAATTATGAGTAAATTACAAAGGCAACTTAAAATACGGGAATTAATAACAGACCACGAAATTGAAACGCAAGATGAACTTGTCAATCGTTTAAAGCAGTTGGGATTTACAATTACACAAGCAACTATATCACGTGATATTAAAGAACTACACTTGGTCAAAGTACCAACAGATAATGGAGCATATAAATATAGCTTGCCTGGAAATCAACGCTTTAATTCAGTAGATAAACTGAAACGATTGATGATGGATGTATTTGTAGGTATTGATTATACAAGTTGTTTTATCGTATTAAAAACGTTACCTGGAAATGCCCAAGCCATTGGGGCGCTCATTGACAATTTGGAATGGGATGAGCTAATGGGAACGATTTGTGGTGATGACACATGTCTCATTATATGTCGAGATGATGAAAAGGCAAAAATAGTGACGGAAAGATTTTTAAATATGCTTTAGGCCTAGATAGACGAGGTGTTAAAAATGCTTACAGAATTATCAATACGTGATTTTGCAATAATCGATAAGATATCCGTAACCTTTATGGAAGGTTTAACGGTACTAACAGGGGAAACGGGCGCAGGTAAATCAATTATTATAGACGCGATTCAATTATTAGCTGGTGGTAGGGGTTCAGTTGAATTTGTACGGCATAATAGTAAAAAGGCAGAAATAACAGGTCTTTTTACAATAGATAATAAAAAACATGCCGTATATAAAATCGGTGAACAGTATGGCGTAGAAATAATGGATGGACAACTTGTTCTGGAACGAACAATTACAGCCCAAGGAAAAAGTATTTGTCGTGTCAATGGCAGACTTGTCACGTTAGCAATTTTAAGAGAATTTGGTACAACTTTAATTGATATTCATAGTCAGCATGAAACGCAATCATTAATGAATCGTGATAATCATATTGAACTGTTGGATTATTATGATAAAGAAGCTATTTTAAAAGCAAAGCATGAATATTTAAAGATATATGAGAAACTACAAACATTAAAAAAACGGTATCAAACGTTGAATGAAAACGAAAAGGAAATGGCACATCGTATAGACTTGCTTTCTTTTCAATATAAGGAACTGGAGGAAGCGAAACTACAAATTGGTGAAGATGAGAGCCTTGAAAAAGAAAGAAGCTCATTAGTGCATTATGAACAACTTTTTCAAGCTGTTCAAGCAGCCTATGATGCTTTGTATGGTGAACAAAAAGGTTTGGATTGGATAAATATTGCTCAGCAAGCATTGCAAGATGGCCGCGATTATGATTCATCCATCCAGGAAAAGTCTGATCGATTAACGAATATGTATTACAATATAGAGGAATTGTCTTATGAATTACGGCACTTTCGTGACCAATTGGAATATAATCCAACAAGGCTTAATGAAATAGAATCTAGACTAGCCGAGATTGATCGACTCAAGAAAAAGTATGGAAATTCTGTTTCGGAAATGCTTGAATATATGGTTAAAATTGAAGAAGAAATGGAACAAATAACAAATAAGGATTCTCATTTGGCTAAGTTAGCGGATCAAATTTTGGAATTAGAAGAGGATGCTTATTTAGAGGCAAAACAGCTACATGATTTACGAAAGAATGCAGCAAAGTTATTGGAGGAAGAAGTTCATCAGGAATTAATCGATCTCTATTTAGAAAAGGCTTCTTTTCAAATTGCATTTAATCATGATTTCAAAAACGTATCATCGTTTAAGGCGTTACCCCTACATAAAAATGGGGTCGATCAAATTCATTTCTTAATTTCAACCAATCCGGGAGAACCATTAAAGGAATTGGAAAAAGTTGCTTCTGGCGGTGAATTGTCAAGAATTATGTTAGCTTTGAAAAAAATATTTGCTAAGCATCAAGGGGTTACAAGCGTTATTTTTGATGAGGTTGATACCGGTGTAAGTGGAAGAGTAGCCCAGGCAATTGCAAATAAAATTTACCATATTTCTAATGATTCACAGGTGCTTTGTATTACACATTTACCACAAGTTGCTGCGATGGCAGACTCCCATAAATTTATAGAGAAAGAAGAAAAAGATCAACGTCATGTTACGAATATTCGTGATTTGTCTATGGCTGAACAAGTGGACGAGTTAAGTAGGATGGTTACGGGTACCATTATAACGGAAACAGCTAAAGATCATGCAAAAGAACTTTTGCTCATGGCTCAAAATCAGAAGAAAAAATTAGTGATTAAGTAAGCTTACGCAAAGACATCACACTTTTTCTGAAATACTAAAATTATTTACTTAAAAAAAAGGAAATGTTACACATCTTTTCTTATGATTAACCAGTTTAAAAAAGTGAATTAAAGGTCACATTAGAAATACAGAATTAAATTGGTGTGGGTTTGGATTATCAGGAGAGTGAGTGAATTTGAACTACAAGATAAACATCAGAAAAATTATCGGGTTGGTACTTCTTTTAAGTTTGTTATCCGTTCCGTTTTTAACTCCTGTCAAATATTATTTATCCATCCCAAATGAGATTGTAACGATAAATAATCAATCTTCCATGCAACTACCGGATTTAGGACAAGCGGTAGAAGTAGATAAAAAAATAGATAATGCTACGTATGCTGTTGATGCACAAGCATTTGATATTCGTGATTCTGGTCAAAGTGAGCTTCTTTACAATGTTTCCGGTATGCCTATCAAAAAAGTAAATGTTTCTGTTTTAGAGGATAAAAAAGTAATACCAGGCGGGCAATCGATTGGTGTTCAACTTCAAACGCTAGGTGTATTAGTTGTTGGACATCATCTTGTAAATACAGAGAGCGAATCGGTGTCTCCTGGTGAAGATGCGGATATAAAAGTCGGCGACATGTTACTCGAAATAAATGGTGAAAAGATAAATGAATTACGAGATGTAAAGCCAATTGTTGAAAAAGCTGGGAAACAAAATATGGATTTAAAGGTAAAGTTAAAACGAGGAAAAGAAGAAAAACATACGACTTTAACTCCTGCAAAAAATAAAAAGGAAAATGAATATCAAATTGGTTTGTATATTCGTGATTCAGCAGCAGGTATAGGCACTATGACATTTCATGATCCGGAAACAAAAAGTTATGGTGCACTAGGTCATGTGATTTCTGACTTAGATACAAAAAAACCAATCGAAATAAATGATGGGACAATAGTAAAATCATCGGTTACTTCAATTGAAAAGGGAAATAGCGGCACCCCTGGCGAAAAGCAAGCAAAATTTTCAATAAGGGAAAATCGCATTGGTAATATTACTAAAAACAGCCCTTTTGGTATCTTTGGAAAACTGGATACAAATATTAAAAATAGCTTATATGATGAACCAATGTCAATTGCTTTATCGCATGAAGTAAAAGAAGGTCCTGCGAAGATATTAACTGTTCTTGATGGCGAAGAAGTTGAGGAGTTTGATGTAAAAATTGTTAGCAGTATCCCACAAAAATCGCCAGCAACAAAAGGAATGGTTATTCAAGTAACAGATGAAAAGTTACTTGATAAAACAGGTGGAATTGTACAGGGGATGAGTGGAAGCCCTATTATTCAAGATAATAAAATTGTTGGTGCTGTAACTCATGTTTTTGTTAATGATCCGACATCAGGCTATGGAGTTCATATTGAATGGATGTTACAAGAAGCTGGAATTGATTTAACAAAGCCAAAGTTAGAGAAAAAAGCAAGTTAAGAAAAGACTTGTAGCAAATTGCTACAAGTCTTTTCTTGCATCAAATGAACTGAATTCTACAGTTGGAATAAATTTCGACAAACATGTCGTAAAAAGTTGAAAAGAGCAGAAATTTATAGCAAATGAAAGAAAACATAAGAAAATACGAAAAATGTTAAGTTTCTTTATATAAAAGAAGGATATTTCTATCTTTTGTCGAATACAGTAAATAAGGATAAGCTCAGTTAACTAAAGGAGGAAGTTTTTGGTGAACAAAATTTCAGTTTTATTAGTTGATGACAATAGGGAACTTATACAGATGATGCAAGATTATTTTTCGGGACAAGAAGACATAGAGGTAGTAGGTACAGCTTATAGTGGAAAAGAATGTTTAGAGGTAATAGATAATCTTGAACCAGATGTGCTGATTTTAGACATTATCATGCCCCATGTAGACGGTCTTGCTGTATTAGGTATGCTCAAGGAGCGAAGTAATAAACAACCGAATGTCATCATGCTTACCGCATTTGGGCAAGAAGAGGTGATGAAAAAGGCTGTCGATTTAGGTGCTGCTTATTTTATATTAAAACCATTTGATTTGGAACATTTGGCTGATCAAATCAGACAGGTAAATGGAAATAAAACATTATATACGGCTACTGCATCCACTCGTGGTCAATCTGGTGTTAATCAACATAAAGAAAAGATGGATCTGGAGGCCAGTATTACGAATATCATACATGAAATTGGTGTTCCTGCACATATTAAGGGATATATGTATTTAAGAGAAGCAATCACAATGGTTTATAATGATGTTGAACTATTAGGATCTATTACCAAAGTATTATATCCAGATATTGCAAAAAAGTTTAATACTACTGCATCGAGGGTAGAACGTGCAATTAGACACGCAATTGAAGTTGCCTGGAATCGTGGCAATGTTGAATCTATATCAGCACTATTTGGATATACCGTAAGCGTTTCAAAGACGAAACCGACGAATAGTGAATTTATCGCGATGGTTGCTGATCGATTACGATTAGAAAACCGGGCTAGTTAAAACAAAATATTTTTTTAAAAAAACACCTTGTGTTATACGTAACAGCACAAGGTGTTTTTAATAATTAAAAGAAAGTTTCATAAAGCGACTTGACCGCACAGTCTAAATCATGGTCCATAATACCGAACATCATGGAAACTTCTGATGATCCTTGGTTAATCATCATAATATTTACATTTGCTTTTGTTAAAGCTGAAGTAGCCTTTTGAGCGATACCAATCGTGTTCATCATTCCTTCCCCAACAATCATAATCATAGCTAAATGATGTTGGACTTTTAACGTGTCCGGTTGTAATTGGGTATTAATTTTATTCGTAATCGACTCAATTTTTGCATCTGTTAACTGATGGGAACGCATGATAACAGATAAATCATCGATTCCTGATGGAACATGTTCAAAAGAAATATTCTCTTCTTCTAATATTTGTAAAAGTTTCCTACCGAATCCGAGCTCTCTATTCATTAAATATTTACTAATATATAAACTGGAAAAACCTTTATCAGATGCGACTCCTACAATTCCACTTTTTCTTGCTATAGGTTTCTCTGCAATAACGTGAGTACCCGGATTAGATGGGTTATTCGTATTTTTTATGGCAACAGGAATTTTGGCCTTAAATGCAGGCATGAGCGCTTCATCATGAAAAACGGAAAATCCAGCGTAAGAAAGCTCACGCATTTCCTTGTATGTTAATGTTGCAATTTTTTTAGGCTGATTGACAATGGATGGATTTACGACATACACAAAATCAACATCTGTAAAATTTTCGTATAGTTCAGCTTGTAACCCAGCTGCGATAATTGAACCAGTAATATCAGATCCACCACGAGAAAACGTTAATAAATTACCTTCTTTTGTATATCCAAAGAATCCTGGTATTACTAATATTTCTTCTCTTTCACGTAATAATTGTATTTTATCAAGGCTTTCCGATAAAATACGTGCATTTCCAGGTTCATCACTAACGACAATTCCTGCATCTTGAGGGTTTACGTATTTTGCATGAAGTCCGATTTCCTCCAAATATAAACTCATTATTTTTGCAGTACTATCTTCACCAAAAGCTTTCAGATAATCCCTTTTATAGGCAATTGGTAAGTTACATTCCAATATATGACGTAGTGATTGTTCTAACTCATTTGTTAAGTCTGAAGATAATTGGAGGTCCATTATTATCTCTTGAAAACGTGATAGTATAGCCTCTTTCATATGTATGTATGGTTTATTTGAAAAGTATAAGTCCCCAAGCTGAATTAATAAATCGGTTATTTTTTGATCGTTCTCATCACGTTTGCCGGGGGCGGAAACGATGACATATTTTCTTTTATTGTCATTTTGAATGATTGAACCAACTTTCCTTATTTGTGTTGCGTTTGCTAATGAGCTTCCCCCAAATTTGACTACTTTCATACCTATTCCCCTCACATCCAGGTTTATTTGTGTTTTTGTTGTTGTTTTTTATCACGATGGAAAATAAATCCTCCGATAAAGGCAAGACCTCCAACAAATATAATAAATCCTATTATAAACTGTATTGTTGGATTAATAAAAATTTTAACATATTCATCAAATAAAGTATCTCTCATTAATTTTATTCCGATTGCAGATAAAACTCCAGGTATTAGTAATAGCATGAAGGCGATTATTCTTGCCATGTTCGTTTTCTCCTCTTTTCTTTATAATGCATTGAAATATTACATTTTTAATCATGGTATCAACTGTTCTGAAACAGTTTTAATGACTTTGAAAGGGCTTTTTTTATTATATCATCTCTAGTATATCAAATGAGATAAAAGTAACAGAACAAATTGAAAAAAATTGCAAACTCACGTAAGATAGAATAGTGCATGAACTTGCGAGGTGGGGGATATCATGAAACGTGTTTTAATTGTTGGAGCTGGAAAAGGCGGAAGTTCACTATTAAGTCTGTTACATCAAGCTGAAAACATGAAAATTATCGGTGTGATAGATAAGAATAGCGAAGCGGAAGGATTAACATTAGCAAATCAATTAGGTGTTCCCGTAGGCAATAACTGGAAAGAGTGGCTTTCGAAAGAAAATCGTATAGATATTGTAATTGAAGCAACAGGGGATGAGAATGTTTTGCAAGAAATGGTTGCATTTTCTGACACACAAACACTTGTAATACCAGGAAGTGTTGCGTATATCATGATGGAACTATTTATGGAAAAAGAGGCGCTCTATACAAAATTGCAATTTCAGGTAAAACATAAGGAGCTTATCTTAAATAACACTCGTGATGGCATGATTGTTGTGAATGAAGACGCTACAATACAATTTTTGAATAAAAGTGCAAAAAGAATTCTAGACTTGAAAAAGGAATCTTATATTGGAAAGCATATTCGTCAAATCATTCAACATTCCCGTATGCCCCAAGTATTGCGCTCAAAGAGAAAAGAAGTAAATCAATCATTAGATTTAGAAAATGGAAAAAGAATTATTACAACGCGCATCCCAATTATTAATGAAGAGAATAAATTATTAGGTGCATTTGCAGTCTTTAAAGACATGACTGAAATATTAAACCTTGCTGAAGAAAATACAGATTTGAAAGAAATTAAAACAATGTTAGAAGCAATCATCCAGTCTTCTGACGAGGCGATTAGTGTTGTAGATGAAAATGGGATTGGTTTAATGATAAATCCAGCATATACGAGGATTACTGGGCTAAGGAAAGAGGAGATAATTGGAAAACCCGCATACGTTGATATATCAGAAGGAGAAAGTATGCATATGAAGGTAATTAAAACGAGACGGCCAGTTCGTGGTGTGCGAATGAAGGTTGGACCAGCTAAAAAGGACGTGCTCGTTAATGTTGCACCTGTCATTGTTGATGGGAAATTAAAAGGAAGTGTTGGGGTTATACATGATGTGTCTGAAATCCAAACACTAACATCAGAATTAAAAAGAGCTAGACAAATTATTCGTAATCTGGAAGCAAAGTATACGTTTGATGATATAATTGCAACTTCTTCGGAAATGAAGATTTCACTTGAACAGGCAAAAGTAGGCGCCAAAACACCGGCGATTGTTTTATTAAGAGGGGCGTCAGGGACAGGTAAAGAGCTTTTTGCACATGCTATTCATAACGAAAGTGATCGTAAGTACCATAAATTTATTCGTGTGAACTGTGCGGCACTTTCTGAATCAGTATTGGAAAGTGAATTGTTTGGTTATGAAGAAGGAGCATTTACAGGAGCAAAACGAGGAGGCAAAAGAGGGCTATTTGAAGAAGCGAATCTGGGGAGTATTTTCCTAGATGAGATTGGTGAGTTGTCTTTAAATATGCAGGCTAAACTATTGCGTGTTTTACAAGAGAATGAAATTGTCCGAGTCGGAGGCACTAATCCAATTATGGTCGATGTAAGGATAATTGCTGCAACTAATTCGAACTTAGAAAAAGCAATCATGAACAAAACGTTTCGTGAAGATTTATACTATCGCCTCAATCGTTTACCAATCTTTATTCCATCTCTACAAGAAAGACTTTCAGATTTACCAGAATTAACAAAGCATATTATTCAGAAACTTAATCAAGATTATGGGAGAAATATAAAAGCATTATCAAACGAAGCACTGGATGAGTTACAACACTATAATTGGCCTGGAAATGTACGAGAATTAGAAAATGTCATTGGACGAGCAATGATTTATATGGATGTTAATGAGGAAGTAATTGAAAAACACCATTTGCCAAATTTATATACAGATAATAAAAACGGTAAACCTATTCACACTAGTGCTATTTCAGGTGGTACATTGCAAGAAGCTGTAGATATATTTGAAAAAGATTATATTTATAAAGTGTACGAAGCAAATGATTTTAATAAATCCAAAACAGCAAAAGCACTAGAAATTTCTTTGCGTTCTTTATATTATAAATTAGAAAAGCACAAACTTGAATAATTTTGCATGCATTTTTTTGCGTATATGAAAGATGTTGCAAGAACAGTCACGGTATTAAAGCGCTTTCATAGGAGAAGATGTTGGCACGGATTTTGCATATATAAATAATGAAAGGGAAATGACAAATGAATACCTTAGCATCCTTGAGAAATTTACTCTTCGCACAAACAGAAAAAAAGATCATTTCAGTGGCGAATGCAGGTGATGAACAAGTACTTTTAGCGGTCAAACAAGCAGTAGAAATGAAAATTTGTAGGTTTTTATTATTGGGTGATGAAATTGAAATAAATAAATTAGCAAAAAAAGTTGGGTTGGATCTTTCATCGACTGATATTCAAACTGAACATGTTACAGAAGAGGTCGGTAAAGCAGCTGTTTTAGCTATTCGGCAAAAACGCGCACATGTTTTAATGAAGGGGCTTTTGCCAACAAAAGAAATATTGCAAGCTGTTTTAGATAAAGAAAATGGCCTACGAACAAAATCTGTCTTATCGCATGTAGCTTTATTTGAAATACCTGATCAAAATCGACTTATTTTTCTTACAGATGCTGCTATGAATATTGCACCAAATGTTCAATTAAAAAAGAACATTATTGAAAATGCTGTAGAGGTAGCTCGCAATCTTGGTAATACTTGTCCAAACGTAGCGTTATTAGCACCTGTAGAAGTTGTCAATGAAGCAATGCCTTCTACCGTAGATGCGGCTATATTAACGACCATGCAAAATCGTGGTCAAATAAAATACTGTAATATTGATGGACCATTAGCATTTGATTTAGCAATATCACCCGAGGCTGTACAGCATAAACACTTGGAATCACCCGTTGCAGGAAACGCTGATATACTAGTCGTACCGTCGATAGAAGTAGGAAATGCCTTATACAAATCATTTGTTTATTTTGCTAAAGCAAAGGTTGCATCTGTTGTATGGGGTGCCAAAGTACCAATTATTTTAACATCAAGATCAGATAGTGCAGAGAGTAAATGGTATTCCATGTTATTATCGTTATGTTCTCAAAAAGATTATTAGGGAGGTAATTAGTTATGAAGATATTCTCTTATATGGAAAAATATGATTATGAACAATTGGTATTATGCCAAGATGAAAATTCAGGTTTAAAGGCAATTATTGCAATACATGATACAACATTGGGACCGGCATTAGGTGGAACGAGAATGTGGACATATGGGACAGAAGAGGAAGCAATTGAAGATGCACTTCGTTTGGCTCGTGGAATGACATATAAAAATGCCGCAGCAGGGTTACAACTAGGTGGCGGTAAAACAGTTATCATTGGAGATCCGAAAAAGGATAAGAGTGAAGAAATGTTTCGTGCATTTGGTCGATACATCCAAGGGTTAAATGGGCGTTACATTACTGCAGAAGATGTAGGTACTACTGAACATGATATGGATTTAATCCATTTAGAAACAGATTATGTTACAGGTACATCTGGATCCGGTTCATCTGGTAACCCATCACCAGTAACAGCTTATGGTGTGTATAAGGGAGTTCAAGCTGCAGCAAAAGAAGCTTTTGGCGATTACTCACTAGAAGGTAAAACGATTGCTGTACAAGGTGTAGGGAATGTAGCATTTGCGCTTTGTGAGTATTTACATAAGAATGGCGCGAATTTAATTGTAACAGATATTAATAAAGAGGCTGTGCAACGTGCTGTAGATGCCTTTGGTGCAAAAGCTGTAGATCCAGATGATATATACGATGTGGATTGTGATATTTATGCACCGTGTGCTTTAGGTGCAACGATAAACGATGATACGATAAAGCGTTTAAAAGCAAAAGTAATTGCTGGATCAGCAAACAATCAGTTGAAAGATACGATTCATGGCGATATTATTTATGAAATGGGAATTGTCTATGCCCCTGACTATGTCATTAATTCAGGTGGTGTGATTAACGTAGCCGATGAGTTGAATGGATATAACTATGAACGAGCAATGAGTAAAGTGGAAACGATTTATGATTCCTTATCACGCGTTTTTGAAATTTCAAGACGTGATCATATTCCAACTTATGTTGCTGCAGATCGTATGGCGGAGGAGAGAATTGCTTCGGTTCGTAAATCTAGAAAACAATTTTTACAAAATGAACACCATATATTAAGCAGAAGATAAAATATGCAGATGAGGCACCGGAGGTTATTATTATGCAACAAGTTTTTCGTATACTCGTCATTAATCCGGGATCAACATCAACTAAAATAGGTCTTTATGAAAATGAACGATGTATTTTTGAAAAAACGATTCGACATCCTTATGAACAATTAAAACCATTTGAACGAATTATTGATCAGTGCCTTTTTCGTAAGACATTAATCGTGAAACAATTAGATTATGAAGGAATTAACTTATCTAAAATTGATGCGATTTGTGGCCGTGGTGGTTTAATTCAACCAATCGAAGGTGGAACGTACGAAGTAGACGATGCAATGATACGAGATTTGAAAATTGGATTAAATGGGGAACATGCGTCTAATTTAGGTGGACTTATCGCACATGAAATTGCAACATCATTAAATATTCCAGCATATATCGTGGATCCTGTAGTTGTAGATGAACTACAGGATATAGCACGATATTCCGGAATTCCTGATATTCCAAGAAAAAGTATCTTTCATGCATTAAACCAAAAAGCAGTAGCAAGAAGAGCCGCTAAGGAATTAAACCGTCCATATGAACAATTGCATTTAATCGTAGTTCATATGGGTGGAGGAATTACTGTCGGTGCACATAAACAGGGAAGAGTAATAGATGTGAATAATGGTTTACATGGAGAGGGGCCATTTTCACCTGAACGAGCAGGAACCGTACCGGCCGGAGACTTAGTTCAGCTGTGCTTTTCAGGACAATATTACATTGACGAAGTCATGAAAAAATTGGTCGGTGAGGGTGGACTCATGGCCTATTTACAAACAAATGATGCTGTCGAGGTTGAACAAAGAATTGCAAATAATGACGAAGTCGCCCTAGAAGTATACGATGCGATGGCCTATCAAGTTGCAAAAGAAATTGGTTCTATTAGTACGGTTTTAAAGGGAAAAGTAGATGCAATTATTTTGACAGGTGGTTTAGCGTATGGAGAATCTTTTGTACAAATGATTGCAAATCGGGTAGCGTGGATTGCTGATATGATTATTTACCCCGGTGAGAACGAGCTGCAGGCGCTTGCGGAAGGTGCACTGCGCGTGCTATCAAAAGAGGAAGAAGCAAAACGTTATCAAAATTTCGTTGAAAAAAGTGGGAGGTCATTTCATGTCTAAGGAATATGACTTAGTAGTTCTTGGTGGAGGAACAGGTGGATATGTTGCTGCTATTCGTGCGGCGCAATTAGGTTTACAAGTTGCAATTGTAGAAAAAGATCAATTGGGTGGTACTTGTTTACATCGTGGTTGTATTCCATCGAAAGCATTACTAAGAAGTGCTGAAGTATATAAGCAGACAAAAGAAGCAGAACTTTTTGGTGTTGAAACGTCAACACCTACAATAAATTTTTCAAAAGTCCAAGAGAGAAAGACAAAAATTATCAATACATTACATCAAGGTGTGCAAAGCCTTATGAAAAAAGGCAAAATTGACGTTTTTAATGGGTTTGGTCGTATTTTAGGACCAAGTATCTTTTCACCTATGCCCGGAACAATATCAATTGAATATACTGATGGCAAAGAAAACACGATGATCGTTCCAAAAAATGTATTAATTGCAACTGGTTCTCGTCCCAAATCTTTACCTAATCTAACAATTGACGGTACAAATGTGATGAGTTCTGATGATGCGTTGAGTATGCATTCGTTACCCCAATCAATCATCATTGTTGGTGGTGGGGTAATTGGTATTGAATGGGCGTCTATGCTTGCAGACTTTGGTGTCAACGTAACGGTAGTTGAATACTTGAAACAGATTTTGCCGACAGAAGATAAAGCTGTTGCGCGGGAAGTAGAGCGTCTTTTAAAGAAAAAAGGTGTAAGATTTTTAAAAGGTGCTGAAGTAATACCAGAATCAATCGTGAAAGAGGACCAAGTTTCTGTTTCTGTAAGAAGAGGCGATACAACACAATCTTTAACAGCTGATAGAATGCTAGTCTCTGTAGGGAGAAAAGCAAATATAGAAAATATCGGAATTGAAAATACAGATATAACGATTGAAAAAGGTTTTGTCCAAACGAATGAATTTTATCAGACAAAAGAATCCCATATTTATGCTATCGGTGATGTAATTGGGGGGATGCAATTAGCACATGTTGCATCACATGAAGGAATAGTAGCAGTAGAACATATTGCAGGCACAAACCCATTGCCAATTAACTACGACCATATTGCATCGTGTATCTATTCAAATCCGGAAGTTGCAAGTGTTGGTCTAACGGAAGAACAAGCAAAAGAAAAAGGGTTTGCGATGAAGGTTGGAAAATTTTCATTTAAAGCAATTGGAAAAGCATTAGTTTATGGAGAATCAGATGGATTTGTAAAGATAATTTCCGATGAAAAAACAGATGATTTACTTGGCGTTCATATTGTTGGACCGCATGCAACGGATATGATTTCTGAAGCAGGTTTAGCGATGGTATTAGATGCAACACCTTGGGAAATCTCACAAACCGTTCATCCACATCCAACATTATCTGAAATTATGGGGGAAGCAGCATTGGCTGTAGAAGGAATCCAAATCCACGGTTAAAGATTTTCATATTTTCAAAGGAGGGAAAGAATGATGACAAAAAATCGTCATGAGAGATTAGGATTGACAAATGAAGATGTAATCGAGATGTATAAAACAATGGTATTGGCAAGAAAAGTTGATGAACGTATGTGGTTATTGAACCGTGCAGGGAAAATACCATTTGTAATTTCTTGTCAAGGTCAGGAAGCTGCACAAATTGGTGCTGCTTTTGCTCTTGATCGTAAAAATGACTACATTGCACCTTACTATCGCGATTTAGGTGTCGTGTTAGCCTTTGGAATGACAGCGAAAGATTTAATGTTATCAGCTTTTGCAAAAGCAGAAGATCCTAACTCTGGTGGTCGTCAAATGCCAAGTCATTTTGGTCAAAAGAAAAATCGAATCATAACAGGCTCCTCACCAGTAGCAACACAAATTCCTCATGCAGTTGGTGTAGCATTAGCCGCAAAAATGGAAAAAAAGCAGCTTGCTTCTTTTGTAACGCTTGGTGAAGGGTCGACGAATCAGGGTGATTTTCACGAGGGGTTAAATTTTGCTGGCGTACACAAGCTGCCAGTTATTACGATGGTAGAAAATAATGGATATGCAATTTCAGTTCCACTCGAAAAGCAATTGGCTTGTGAAAGTGTTGCAGATCGTGGAATTGGATATGGTATGCCAGGGTTTTCAATAGATGGAAATGATCCATTGAAAGTGTATGAAGTGGTGAAAGAAGCAAGAGAACGAGCAATAAAGGGAGAAGGACCATCATTAATTGAAGTTATGACAACGCGATTTACGGCACACTCTAGTGATGACGATGATCGGGTATATCGTGATCGAACAGAAGTAGATGAAGCTAAGAAAAAAGACCCCATTGCTTTATTCGGTAGCTATCTAGAAGACGTACAAGTTTTATCTGTTGAAGCAAGAGAGGCCATACATAAAGAAATCGATACGATTGTTAACGAAGCAACTGAATATGCAGAAGTTGCACCGTATGCAGATCCAGAATCGGCATTACAATTCGTATATGAACAATAAGGAGGGAATGATAATATGGCTGTTATGACATATATTCAGGCTGTTACATCTGCTTTAAAAGAAGAAATGCAACGTGATGAAAAGGTATTTATTTTGGGAGAAGATGTTGGGAAAAAAGGCGGCGTATTTAGAGCGACAGACGGGTTATACGATGAATTTGGTGAAAATCGTGTTTTGGATACGCCATTGTCTGAATCGGCCATCGCTGGTGTAGGGATTGGAGCTGCAATGTACGGTCACCGTCCAGTTGCGGAAATGCAGTTTGCTGATTTTATTATGCCGGCTGTTAACCAAATTATCTCCGAAGCAGCAAAGATTCGCTATCGCTCAAATAATGACTGGAGTTGTCCGATTACAATTCGTGCACCATATGGAGGCGGTATACATGGGGCGCTGTATCACTCACAATCAGTTGAAGCAGTTTTTGCAAATCAACCCGGATTAAAAATTGTGATGCCATCAACACCTTATGACGTGAAAGGTTTATTAAAAGCAGCAATTCGCGATAATGATCCTGTATTATTTTTCGAACATAAACGTGCTTATCGACTCTTAAAGGGTGAAGTACCTGAAGAGGATTATGTGCTTCCAATTGGTAAAGCAGATATCAAGCGTGAAGGAACTGATATTACCGTTATCACATATGGATTATGTGTACACTTTGCTTTACAGGCAGCTGAAAAGTTAGCTGCAGAAGGTATAGATGCACATATTTTGGACCTAAGAACTGTTTATCCACTTGATAAAGAAGCCATCGTTGAAGCAGCTTCAAAAACAGGAAAAGTACTATTAGTAACGGAAGACAATTTAGAAGGAAGTATTATTGGTGAAGTAGCAGCTATTATCGCGGAAAATTGCTTGTTTGATTTGGATGCACCAGTCCAGCGGTTAGCTGGACCGGATATTCCTGCCATGCCATATGCTCCAACAATGGAGAAGTTTTTCATGGTTAATCCAGAAAAAGTAGAAAAAGCAATGCGGGAACTTGCAGAATACTAAATTAAGGAGGGATTCTAGTGGCACTTGAAAAAATACTAATGCCTAAATTAGGAGAAAGTGTGCATGAAGGTACCATCAATACGTGGCTTGTTAAAGAAGGGGATCATGTTAATAAGTATGATCCGATTGCAGAAGTAATGACGGACAAAGTAAATGCGGAAGTACCATCCTCTTTTACCGGTAAAATAAAAGAACTCGTTGCCAATGAAGGGGACACAGTACCGGTTGATGGTTTAATTTGTTATATCGAAACAGAAGAAATAACTTCAGATAAAGGTGTTCAATCCAATCAACATATGAAAAACGAAATAGATGATACAATCGAAGATGCAGAAACGGATACATCGATGAAAAAACGTTATTCACCAGCAGTTTTAAGATTAGCTCAAGAACACGATATTTCATTAGAACAAATAACAGGAACAGGCCGTGGTGGAAGAATTACGAGAAAAGATTTAGAAAAAATAATTGCAAGTGGTCATATCCCAACAGTGAGCGATGAAAATACAGAGATACATACTTCGAAAAAAGATGATATAGTACGGGACATTCCACAACAGCCAGTTTCTTCAAAACCTTCAACTAGTAGCGTTGTTACACAATCTGGTGATATTGAAATACCAGTCGCTGGTGTACGTAAGGTTATTGCAGATAATATGGTTCGAGCAACAACAGAAATCCCTCATGCGTGGATGACTGTTGAAGTTGATGTGACCGATTTGGTCGCACTACGAAATGATGTAAAGGATTCTTTCAAACAACAAGAAGGGTTTAGCTTAACTTATTTTGCGTTTTTTGTGAAAGCAGTTGCGCAAGCACTAAAAGAGTACCCGCAGATAAACAGCATGTGGGCAGGAGATAAAATTATCCAAAAGAAAGATATCAATTTATCGATTGCCGTTGCAAAAGACCAAGAATTATTTGTACCTGTTATTAAACACGCTGATGATAAAAGTATCAAAGGTATTGCAAAAGAGATTTACGAACTTGCTCAAAAAGCACGTACAGGAAAATTAACAGCAAATGATATGCAAGGCGGTACATTTACTGTTAATAATACAGGATCTTTTGGTTCAGTACAGTCAATGGGAGTCATCAATTACCCACAAGCAGCAATTTTACAAGTTGAGTCTATCGTGAAGAAGCCTGTTATTATAAATGGCATGTTTGCTGCAAGAGATATGGTTAATCTTTGTTTGTCATTAGACCACCGTATTCTAGATGGTTTAATTTGTGGTCAATTTTTAGCACGAATAAAAGAAATACTCGAAAATATGAATGCCCAAAATACGAATGTATATTAATGTAATGTACTACTCCATATATATAAATTGAACTTTACGACTAAAATTGATAAGCTAAGGATAAGTTTAAAACTAAACAAGTTAGGGGTTGGGTATATATATGGATTTCAATATATTTATGAACGATGTCGTTGATGCAGCTCGTCAAGACATCCGAGAAGCAGGGTATGAAGAACTTAAAACGCCTGAAGAAGTAGAGGTAGCATTAAACCGGCAAGGAACAACGCTTGTCATGATTAATTCTGTATGTGGTTGTGCAGGTGGTGTAGCAAGACCAGCAGCCGCAAATGCTATTCATTACGACAAACGACCAGACCATCTCGTTACTGTGTTTGCTGGACAGGATAGAGAGGCGACTGATAAAGCTCGTGAATATTTTGAAGGATTTCCACCTTCATCTCCATCTTTTGCTTTTTTAAAGGATGGAAAAATTATTACGATGTTGGAGCGCCACGATATTGAAGGGTTTGGACCGATGGATGTTATGACAAAGCTGCAAACTATATTTGATGAGCATTGTGAAGAAATATAATTTCGAGTTCAAATAAAAATGAGGCTGTCTCTATAGTTGCAGGCAGCCTCATTTTATATGACGCATAACGATAAAAGGAGATAAGAAAGTGAAGATTGGCTATCGAACAATTAAGACTGCAATTGCAACACCAATCGCTATATCCATTGCACAGTTTTTAGATTTGGAAAACTCAGTTACAGCTGGAATTATTACCATTCTGTGTATACAACCGTCTAGAAAACGCTCTGTATTAAGCGCTTGGAATCGATTTTTAGCTTGCATAATTGCTAGTCTATTCTCCTTTATGTTTTTCGAACTATTCGGTTACTCCCCTCTAGTTTTAGGGGTAATGTTAGCCATTTTCATTCCTGTCACAGTTTTACTACAGTGTTCGCAAGGAATAACAACAAGCTCTGTCATCATCATTAACTTATTTAGTGCACAACATATCGATTACGCGTTTCTTTTTAACCAATTTATGTTAATTCTAGTCGGTATTGGAGTAGGTTTAATTGTTAACCTTTATATGCCAAGTTTAGATAAACCTTTAAAAGATAGACAAAAGAAATTAGAACATAATTTTCAAGTTATTTTATTTGAAATTGCCTCGTACTTGCGCAATAAAAAGATGACATGGGATGGAAAAGAAATCGTAGAGACGGAAGAAATTTTAGAGAAAGCTTTAGAGTTAGTAGAAGTAGACCGAGAAAATCATATGTTACGATCAAAACATTCATATTATGACTATTTTAAAATGAGAAATAATCAATTTGAACTCTTACAAACAATGTTGTTAATTGTGACACAACTTCCGAAGAAAGATGTAGTTACAGAACAAATTGCTGATTTCTTTGAGCGTTTATCATATGCAGTCCATCCTGGGAATACAGCTGTCATATATTTAAATGAATTAGAAACGTTGCGTAAGACATTTAATCAAGAAGAATTACCAAAGACCAAGGAAGAATTTGAAACGAGAGCTAATCTTTTTAGGTTACTCAGTGAATTAGAACGTTATCTGACATTAAAGAAAAGATTTAAGGAAAGCGACGTTACGTTGTTGAAAAAAACAAAAAGGACTGGAACGACATCTTGAATCCAGTCTTTTTTTAAAATAAATAATATCATATTTTCATAGATTATAAAAAGAAAGAAAGTCCTGCAGTTAAGGTGGATAATAGCATTGCGATAATCATTACATATATCGCAATTTTTATTCTACGATCACGCTTTGACTTTTTTGGACGGTATACTTTTGCTTGGTTTTTAGACAATGGTTTAACCTCCCATTTCTTTTGATGTTATTAGTATTTTACCTTTAAAATAGAATTAGGACAAGTCGAACAAAAAAAATAGGGGTAATGAGTATATGCTAGGGGGTATTATGATGGGGAAAAATAATCAATACGATGAATGGCAAAAGGCTGTTAAACGGGCGACGGAACGTTTTCCGGAAAGAAAGACAGCGTTTACAACATCCTCCCAACTAGAAGTTGAACAATTATATCTTCCGGATGATCAAGATGTAATGGATGAGTATGAAAAAAAATTGGGGTTTCCTGGAACATATCCTTATACTCGTGGAATCCAACCAACGATGTATAGAAGCCGTTATTGGACTATGCGGCAATATGCGGGATTTGGATCAGCAGCAGAAACGAATAAACGCTTTCGTTATCTATTAGAGCAAGGGCAAACTGGTCTGTCAGTTGCTTTTGATTTGCCAACACAAATTGGCTATGACTCTGATGATATGATGGCAGAAGGAGAAGTTGGAAAAGTAGGTGTTGCCATAGACTCCCTTCAGGATATGGAGATATTGTTTGATCAAATCCCTTTAGATAGGGTTAGTACATCCATGACGATAAATGCGCCAGCCGCAATCTTACTATGTATGTATATTGCTGTAGGAGAAGCGCAAGGTGTTCCTTTAGATAAATTAACAGGGACAATACAAAATGATATTTTGAAAGAATATATTGCGCGAGGTACATATATTTTTCCTCCTAAACCTTCCATGCGATTGATTACGAATATATTTGAATTCTGTCAGCAACATACACCAAAGTTTAATACAATAAGTATCTCTGGCTACCATATTCGCGAGGCTGGATCAACAGCTGTACAAGAGATTGCATTTACTATCGCAAACGGGATGGCATACATTGATGCAGCATTAGCTGCGGGATTAGATATTGATGCATTTGCACCACGCTTAGCATTCTTCTTTAACGCACATAACAACTTTTTCGAGGAAATTGCTAAGTTTCGTGCTGCAAGAAGATTATGGGCCACCATTATGAAAGAGCATTATAAAGCTAAAAAGCCCCAGAGTTGGAAAATGCGTTTCCATACACAAACGGGTGGGTCAACGTTGACTGCTCAGCAACCTGATAACAATGTTGTGCGGGTAACAATGCAAGCGCTTGCTGCTGTGCTAGGTGGTACACAAAGTTTGCATACAAATTCGCGCGATGAGGCATTATCATTACCGACTGAAGAATCAGCTAGAATCGCATTAAGAACGCAGCAAATTATTGCACATGAAAGTGGCGTCGCAGATACAATTGACCCATTAGGGGGTTCCTATTATATCGAAGCTTTAACAGATGAGTTAGAAGCGACTGCACAAGATTATCTAAAGCGTATTAAGGATATGGGTGGTGCTGTTCAAGCTGTTGAGGATGGTTTTATGCAACGCGAAATTCATCACCAAGCTTATGAAACCCAAAAACAAATTGAAGCGGAAGAAGAAATTATCGTTGGTTTAAATAAATTTAAACTTGAAGAGGAAGTGAATCCAGAATTACTAAAAGTAGATGAAGCATTGGAAAAAAGCCAAATTGAAAGCTTAAAACGTATTCGGAAAGAGAGAAACCAAAAAGAAGTAGATACTATTTTGCAAACACTACGAATACAGGCTAAAAGTGAACAAGAGAACGTAATACCGACCATTTTAAAAGCGGTAAAAGCTTATGCAACAGTTGGCGAGATTTGCAATGTATTACGTGATGAATTTGGGGAGTACACAGGTATTTAAAGGGGGAAGCGGATAATGAGAAAGATTCGTGTATTAATTGCAAAACCAGGATTAGATGGGCATGATCGTGGAGCATTAGTCATTTCACAAGCACTTCGCGACCACGGTATGGAAGTTATTTATACGGGATTAAGACAATCACCAGCCCAAATTGCTCAAGCTGCTGTACAAGAGGATGTTGATGTGGTTGGTTTATCATCTTTATCTGGAGCTCATCGCTCGCTATTTCCAAAAGTAATCGAGGAATTAAAAAATCGTGATGCGATTGACATTCCAGTAATAGGTGGAGGGGTTATTCCAAGTGAAGATATACCATATTTATTGGAGAAAGGCGTAAATCGTGTATTTACTAGTGGCTCTTCTACCGAATCTCTCGCAAATTATATTAAACAACTTATCCAACCAAATCAATTTGTATTAGAAGAGCCGAAGAAAATTGCGCATATAGGTATTGCAGTAAAAAGTATTGATAAGGCATTACCTTTTTATACTGACCGGCTTGGATTACAATTAGAAACGGTTGAATCAGTTACATCTGAAGGAGTAAAAGTTGCCTTTTTAAAAATAGGGGAATCACGGATTGAATTATTAGAAGCACTCCATGATGCATCTCCTATTAAGCAGTTTATCGATAAAAGAGGTGAGGGAATTCATCATGTTGCTTTAGAAGTAGAGCAGATTGATGAACGCTTAAAGGCACTGAAAAATAATGGTGTAACTTTGCTACAAGAACAGGCAAAACAAGGCGCTCATCAAAGCAAGATCGCATTTATTCATCCTAAATCAGCACATGGTGTTCTGTTTGAATTATGTGAACAGGAAAAAGGTGGGAGATAACGTTGGATATCTTTGATAAAATTAGCGAATTATACGATAAACGCCGATTAGCTGAATTAGGTGGGGGAGACGACCGCATTGCTAAGCAACATGAACGTGGAAAGATGACTGCCCGTGAACGAATAAATTATTTGTTGGACGCAGGAAGCTTTGTAGAGTTGAATATATTTATTGAACATCGGGCAACCGATTTCGGTATGGATGAAACAAACGGGAAAGGCGAAGGAGTTGTAACAGGATACGGGAAAATAGAGGGAAAGCCTGTCTACCTATTTGCTCAAGATTTTACCGTGTTTGGTGGGGCACTAGGGGAAATGCATGGTAAAAAGATTGCCCATGTTATGGATTTGGCGGCCAAAAATGGTGTTCCATTTATAGGCCTTAATGATTCTGGTGGTGCACGTATCCAGGAAGGAGTTTCATCTCTTGATGGATATGGTCAGGTATTTTACAGGAATGCGATATATTCGGGTGTCATACCACAAATATCAGTCATTATGGGGCCCAGTGCTGGCGGGGCAGTATACTCACCAGCGATTACTGATTTTGTCATTATGGTGGAAAAAACATCACAAATGTTTATTACGGGACCAAAAGTAATCGAAACAGTTACTGGTGAAAAAATAACAGCTGAGGAATTAGGTGGGGCCCATATCCATAATTCCAAAAGTGGAAATGCTCATATTCAAACTAAAACAGAAGCAGAAGCATTAGATGCAGTAAAAGAATTGTTACGTTACTTGCCTGCAAATAATGAGGAGAAACCACCTGTTACACAATATGATGAATCTGATCATTTACGTCCAAACTTAACGGAGATAGTGCCATATGATTCTGTACGGCCATATGACGTGAAACGGGTTATCCATGATATAGTAGATAAAGATAGTTTCTTTGAAATCCATCAATCTTTTGCAAAAAATATTGTTGTGGGGTTTGCGCGGATAAATGGGCAAGCTGTAGGCCTTGTCTGTAATCAGCCTAAATATATGGCCGGTGGTCTAGATATCGATTCAAGTGACAAAGCAGCGCGTTTCATTCGTTTTTGTGATTGTTTTCATATTCCGATTATTACCTTTGAAGATGTCACAGGTTTTTTCCCCGGAGTGAAACAGGAACATGGTGGCATCATAAGACATGGGGCCAAAATATTGTACGCCTACTCAGAAGCTACCGTACCTAAAATAACGGTTATAACGCGTAAAGCATATGGTGGAGCGTATGTGGCTTTAAATAGTAAGGCAATTGGAGCAGATATCGTGTATGCATGGCCAAATGCTGAAATAGCTGTGATGGGACCGGAAGGAGCAGCTAATATCATTTTTGCTAAGGAAATTGCTGATAGTAGTGACCCGGAAAAAACGCGACAGGAGATGATTCATACATATCGAGAAAAGTTTGCAAATCCATATATTGCTGCAGGATTAGGTATGGTTGACGATGTGATTGATCCACGGGAAACTAGGATAAAACTAATCCAGGCATTAGAAATGTTACAAAATAAAACAGAAGTTCGTCCATCAAAAAAGCATGGTAATATACCATTATAATTTTTTGATTTATAATAGAATAGTTAAGACACAAAAGAAAGGATAATGACAACATGATTACCATTAATGAAGAACGTTTGGTACAAGAGTTTTTCGAACTTGTACAAATTGATTCTGAAACAAAACATGAAGCAGAAATTGCCCAAGTATTGAAACAAAAGTTTAAAGAATTAGGGTTAGATGTAATAGAGGATGATGCAAAAGAAAAAACTGGTCATGGTGCAGGTAACCTTATTTGTACACTGAAAGGGAATAAAGAAGGTGCTGACACCATTTATTTTACTTCCCATATGGATACGGTTGTTCCAGGTAAAGGTGTTAAGCCATCTATTAAAGACGGCTATATTGTATCAGACGGTACTACCATTCTCGGTTCAGATGACAAGGCAGGTTTAGCTGCTATAATTGAATCGATTCGTACATTGAAAGAACAAGAGATTCCGCACGGTGACGTACAATTTGTGATTACTGTTGGAGAAGAATCTGGTTTAGTTGGGGCGAAAGTGTTAGATCCTTCTCTCATTAAAGCAAAGTATGGATATGCGATTGATAGTGATGGTCAAGTAGGAAATATCGTTGTAGCAGCCCCAACGCTAGCAAAGCTATTTATGGTGATGCATGGGAAAACTGCACATGCTGGAGTTGCACCAGAAAAGGGGATTTCAGCTATTACATTAGCGGCAAAAGCAATTGCAAAAATGCCATTAGGTCGAATTGATGAGGAAACTACTGCAAATATCGGCCGATTTGAAGGTGGTCAGCAAACGAATATTGTTTGTGATTATGTTGAAATTCAAGCAGAGGCAAGATCGCTTGTACCTGAGAAAATGGAACAACAAGTAGCAAAAATGAAACAAGCTTTTGAGGAAACTGCAAAAGAGTATGGTGGTTCTGCAAATGTAGAAATTAAAGTGGCTTATCCTGGATTTAAACAGCAAGCAGGTGACCAAGTTGTAGAAATAGCAAGAAAAGCTGCTGAAAAAATTGGACGTACTAGTGAACTCCTGCAAAGTGGTGGAGGAAGTGATGCCAATGTTATTGCAGGATTTGGTATCCCTACAGTTAATTTAGCAGTTGGCTATGAAGAAATTCATACAACAAATGAGCGTATTCCAGTTTCGGAACTAATAAAAATTACGGAATTTGTTACTGCTATTATTCAAGAAGTAGCACAATAATTTTATTCCAATGAAAAAAGAGCCACTAAGGAAGATGATAACTTTTTTAGGAGGGCTCTTTTTTATGGTATAATAGATATGAACAAACGTTCGTTTTGGATAGAAGGTGTATAATAATGTTACAACTCAAGCCGACGAAAGCCCGGGTAATATTTCATATTGATATGAACTGTTTTTATGCATCGGTTGAAATGGCTTATAATCCTAAGTTAAAGGGACTGCCATTAGCCATTGCAGGAAATCCTGAAGAACGAAAAGGAATTATTGTGACGAGTAGTTATGAAGCAAGAGCGCAAGGTGTAAAGACAACAATGCCTATTTGGCAAGCTAGAAAGCTTTGCCCGAATTTAAAAATATTAAAACCTAATTTTCCCCGCTATCAGGCTGCCTCAACAGAAATCTTTAAATTCTTAGCTAGTATTACACCTTACGTAGAACCAGTTTCAATTGATGAAGGCTATATAGATGTGACAGATATAGACTACGAAGGTGGTCCAGTTCAACTTGCTCATGACATTCAGAAAACAATTAAAGATACATTGGACTTACCATGCAGTATTGGCATAGCGCCTAATAAATTTTTAGCGAAGATGGCTTCAGATATGAAAAAGCCATTAGGTGTTACGATACTTAGAAAACGAGATATTCATCAGAAACTTTGGGTTTTACCGATAGAAGAAATGTACGGTGTCGGAAATAAAACTGCGGAAAAGCTTCGTAAACTTGGTGTGGAAACAATAAAGGATCTAGCTGAAAAAGATGTATATGTACTGAAACAATTACTCGGTATAAACGGGGTACGATTAAAGAATCGAGCGAATGGCATTGATGTACGTCCTGTTGACCCGGATGCTGTTCATGATTTCAAAAGTATTGGTAGCTCGCAAACATTGCCAGAAGATACAACAGATGAGCTGGAATTATTTCAATTAATGAACGAGTTAGCGCGTAATATTGAACGCAGGATGAAGCGAAAAGAAGCGGTTGCGAGAACGGTTCAATTGATGATTCGTTATCATGACCGAAAAACCGTAACTCGTAGTAAAGCTTTGCCTATGTATATTGACGATAAAGAAGCGTTAGTTCGAGTTGCAAAGGAGCTTTTTCAGTTAAATTGGACAGGCGATCCTATTCGTTTACTCGGCATAACTGCCCAGGATTTAGCCGAGAAACATCAAGTAGCCCAACAGTTAGATCTTTTCACGTATGAAAAAAACGTAGAAAAGGATAAACTAAATTCTGTTATCGATGAGCTCACAACAAAATATGGTAAAAATCCGTTTATAGAACTAAAGCAAAAGGAGAAAACTGACAATACAATCTATCCCCGGACCAGTTTCCAAAAGGATTTTCTTCAAGAGTTTTTAAAAGAAAAATAACGGTATCTTATCCATATATGACATGACTTTTTAAATGCCATTTTAAAAATACCCTATAGGAAGTGGTTTTAGGTTGTACAATAAATGACGTTGGTGGTCAAATCTCGCCAGCGTCGTTTTCTTGTTTACACGAATTAATTTAATAGGCCAAAAGTAGTCGTTTGAGGATGAATATTAAATGGTGCGTACATATCGTTGTCCTACATGAAAATTGACACGCTTTCCGTGGGCACGGCTTCAGCCTCCTCGGAAGCAAAACCCGCTTCCTGTGAGGTCTTCAGACTCGTGCTGTTCATTCCCACAGGAGTCGGTCACTTTTCATTCCGGACAACTAGTATTGTGGGATGATGTTTATGAAAATGATTTATAAAATCATACGCTAGGGTAGTATCACTTCCCTAGCGTGTGATGACCAAATACATTTTTTGAACTGACTAATTAAAATGGTAAAATTATTATTTCATGATTCGTTTAACAATCTGATGTTTTAATTTGCTACCTGGATAGCGAAAAGGCAAATCAAATTTAGTTGTTTGATTTAACACACTTTTACGATGTGAAAAAGTATCGAAACTATACCTTCCATGGTATGCACCTAACCCACTAGCTCCAACTCCACCAAAGGGGAGGTTGGGATTTGCGAGATGATATAAAACATCGTTTATACATCCACCGCCAAATGAAATGTGCTCCATTATTTTATTTTGGTTTCGTTTATTTTCACCAAAATAATAAAGTGCTAAAGGTTTTTCTTCTCGCTTTAATTCAAGCAGCACTTTATTCAACTGTGTAAAAGTAATTATTGGTAAAATAGGGCCAAAAATTTCCTCTTGCATCACCGCATGTTCCCGTGTCACGTTATCTATGATTGTAGGTTCTATCTTTTGTTCAATTTCATCAATCTGTCCGCCACAAATAATTTCTCCATCATGTAGAAATTGTTCTAAACGCTTTAAATGGCTATTCGTAATGATTTTTACATACTCTTTGTTTTGAAGTGGGTACCTGCCATAAAACTGACGTATATATTTCATCATTTTCTGAACTAATTTCTTTTTAACACGATGATGGACATATATATAATCTGGGGCAACACAAGTTTGACCAGCATTTGTAAATTTACCCCAAACAATTCTTTTGGCGGCAAAGTCAATATTTGCATCGCAATCGATGATTACGGGACTTTTGCCACCAAGTTCTAATGTAATTGGTGTTACATGTTTACTTGCTGCTTCCATAACAATTTTACCGACGTTTGTACTCCCGGTAAAAAAGATATAGTCGAATTTCTGCTGTAATAATTTTTCACTTATCTGTTTATCCCCTTGTATGACGGTGAAATAATAAGGTGAGAAGTTTTCTTGAATCAAATCGTGTAAAAGTTTTGAAACATGCGAACTAAATTCTGATGGCTTTAAAATAATTGTATTACCAGCTGCAATAGCACCAATTGCAGGGGATAATGATAATTGCAATGGGTAATTCCATGGTGAAATAATCAAAGTTACCCCATAAGGCTCACGTAGAATATAACTTTGCGATCCTTTATGCGTGAGAGGGGAGTCAACTTTTTCTGGTTTCATCCATGTTTTTAAATGTTTTATAGCAAAATCAATTTCTGTGTATAAAAAGCCCAGTTCGGTCGTTAGAGATTCATGGCGTGATTTATGTAAGTCTTTTTCTAAAGCTTCGTATATCTGTATCTCACTTTTTTGCAACATTTTTTTTAGCAATTTTAATTGATTCATGCGAAATCCGTAATCTGCAGTCTGTCTTGTTAAATAATAGCTACGTTGTTTCTCAACTATCGTTTCAATCGTCATTCTTCTTCCTCCGTATTCTATTACAATGTAAATTCTGTAAAATCTTCCGCAATATATGTGTTTGGAAAAATGATACGTGCTTCTTCTAAAAGAGCTGGAATTTCATGATGTTGAAAACGAGAAGAAATATGCGTTAAAATGAGCTTTTGGACATGACCTTCTTTTGCTAATAAAGCTGCCTCCGTATTAGTAGAATGAAAATATTTATTCGCTAAATGGGCTTGATTGGCAGAAAAAGTAGCTTCATGTACTAAAACATCAACATGCTGAATAAATGTCACATTATTTTCAGTAGAACGAGTATCGCCAAGGATGGCAATTTGTTTACCAACTTTATCTGGACCAATGACATCTTCACGATGAATCACTTTTCCATTAGGTAAAGTGGTTACTTCGTTTTCTTTAATTTGCTTATAGAGAGGACCAGGCTGTACACCTAATGCTTTTAATTTGTCTACTTGTATACTACCTGGTTTATTTTTCTCTATAATACGATATCCGAAACTTAAAACGCCATGCTCAAGTTTTTTACAAATTACTTGAAAGGTATCATTATCTATAATCGTACCTTCTTCAATTTCAAAGATGTGTAGATCATATGCCAAATGGCTGCAGCTCAGTGATAAGCTTGTTTCAATGTATTTCTTTATTCCTGGTGGTCCATACACTGAAAGCGGAGTTGATCCACCTTGAAATGATCGACTACTCAAGAATCCTGGCAAACCAAAGATATGATCGCCATGTAGATGTGTAATAAAAATACGATTTATTTTTCCAGGTCTTATTGATGTATGCAAAATTTGATGTTGTGTTGCTTCTCCACAGTCAAATAGCCATATACTATTTTCTTCTTCTAATAATGTCAATGCGATTGCAGAGACATTACGTTCTTTGGACGGGGTACCAGCACCCGTACCTAAAAAGGTTAATTTCATATAATACCACCTATCATATATTCCATCCTCTTTTATATTGTGTAGGAGGCTGTAATGTAGTTTTTAATTCATTTGCCGCTTCTCTTGCCCAATAGGGATTTCGTAAAAGTGTACGTCCGACGAATATTAAATCTGCTCTGTCGTTTTGCAGTATTTCCTCCGCTTGTACACCAGACGTAATGAGACCAACTGCTCCAGTTGCAATATTGGCTTCATGTTTAAGTTTTTCACTGTATGGTACTTGATAACCCGGATAAGCGGGAACAGATACTGGGATAATACCACCAGAACTACAATCGATTAGATGAATACCTAGTGCTTTTAATAGTTTTGCAATGATAATAAAATCATTAATTGAATTCCCATTTGTGTCGTATTCATTGACAGATAAGCGTACAAATATCGGACCATCCCAATCTGTTTGAATAGCCTGAATGACCTCTTCTAATAGCCTCATTCTATTATGTAGTGTTCCACCATATTCATCCATACGCTTATTTGTAAGCGGTGATAGAAATTGATTCAGTAAATACCCATGTGCAGCATGAATTTCAATGATATGAAATCCAGCTTTTTTTGCTCGAACTGCCGCTTGCTGAAATGCTACAATTGTATCTTTAATATCTTCTCTTGTCATTGCAACAGGTGTCGCGGAATGTTCATGAAAAGGAATATTAGTTGGCGCATATATCTCAGTATTAACATCTGCTTTTCTACCAGCATGTGCTAATTGGATAGCTGAAGATGCACCATATGCATGGATTTGCTCTGTTAAACTTCTTAGACCTGGTATATGATCGTCACTCCAAATCCCTAAATCTTGCATAGATATTCTACCTTCTGGTTGAACAGCAGTTGCTTCAACCATGACAAGCCCGACTTGTCCAATTGCTCTAGAGCCATAATGTATTTGGTGGAAGGGAGTCACCAATCCATCTTCTTCCACGCAGGAATACATACACATAGGAGACATCACAAGTCGATTTTTTAGTTCTATATTTTTGAAAGTGATAGGCGAAAAAAGCTTAGTCATGTTTGCATCCTCCTTTTAAAAGATTTTCGTGTTTGGACTGCTTTATAAGGTAAATCTGTAAATATACCTTGACAACCGTATTGAAAGCATTTTATCATTTTTCGCGTTCGATTAATCGTATATGCACGAACAGGTATATCTTGTTTTACACTTTGCTCTATTAGTTTTTTCGTAATCAGGTGATATTTGATATGAATAGCATCAGCACCTAATTCCTTAGCAAATAAGGGAAGATGTTTTTTTCTTGTTGAAGTTAAAAAAGCAATTTCAATATTGGAGCGATACGGTTGTAATTTCTGAATGCTTTTTTGACTAAAAGTTGAAATAATCGTACGATCTAAAACTTTATAATATGTAAGCATTTCGTAAACAATTGCTTCAAGGTGCTTATAATCTATTTTATTATTTTTTAGTTCAATATTTAAATATAATGGCTTATTATAAAACCAATCCAAAAATGCTTCTAATGAAATAATGGACGTGCCTGTAAATGCATCAGAAAACCATGAACCAGCATCGAGTTTACGTAATTCCTGCATCGTATAATCTTTTACATATCCTTTTCCATCTGTCGTTCGATTTAGTCGCTCATCATGTATTAAAACAGGAATATGATCCTTTGTTAATTGTACATCTGTTTCAATTCCATCCGCACCAGCGTCATAAGCGAGTTTAAATGCATACATCGTGTTTTCCGGTGCAAAAAAACTTGCTCCTCGGTGAGCAAAAACTTTTGTGATGATCATTCACCTCTTTTCTTTTCGTTGATTGTGAATGATTACCATTATAGTATAATCAGTTGTATTGTAAAATTAATTGTGTGACATATTTACTTATTAAAGGTAAAATAGAGGACGATAATGAATAACTATTCATTTACTTTTTGGGGGGTTCAGCATGCAGGTAATTAATCAGTCTGTTTTCCAAATTACGTTACCAACACCTTTTTCAGTAGGTGATACCCATGTTTATCTTATAAAAGGGGATATACTTTCTCTAGTTGATGCAGGTGTCAAAACAAAAGAAGCATGGGAAGCTTTAAAAGTACAGTTAGCTGAAATAGGTTATACACCACAAGACATCGAGCAAATCATATTGACGCATCATCATCCTGATCATACAGGCTTAGTTGAACAGTTCCCACGTGTTGAACATATTGTTGCACAGGAAGATGTTAATATTTGGTTGACGAAAGACGAAGCTTATTTTCAGCATTATGAGCAGTTTTTTGGTAGTTGTTTTATAAAATGGGGGGTACCAAAAAGCTATCATTATTATCTAGATAGGCTGCGCGAACCATTAGCTTTATCTGGAGAGGGGCAATTGACAAAGTCACTTCAAGAAGGGGATTATTTACCTGGGTATGAAGATTGGAATGTCATTGATACAAAAGGACATGCTCAAACACATCTATCTTTTTTTAATGAAAAACAAGGGCTGTTGATAGGTGGCGACCATCTACTATATCATATTAGCCCGAATCCTTTATTAGAAGCCCCTTATCAACATTCATTAAAAAGGACAAAACCACTTCTGCAATATCGAGCCAATGTGGAAAAGTGTTTAGATTTAAATATTAGACAAATACTACCTGGACATGGGCCAGTTTTTTCGGATATAAAAACACAGATTTTAAAACAACGTAGTAAACAAGAAAAACGTGCTCAAAAGGTTTTGCAAATTATTGAAGAAACAAAGCAGACACCGTTTGAAATTTGTAAAAAATTATTCCCGAAACATTATGAAACACAACTGGATTTAACGATGTCTGAGACAATTGGTCAATTGGATTACTTAGAAGATCTTGGTCTTGTTTTTTCAGCTGAGCAAAATGGTGTATGCTATTATGAAAAAGTGTAGTATTTTCATGAAATGAAGGGACGGGATACATATGCAATTAAAAATAACTGATGAGGCAGTTGAGCAATTACAAACACTTAACCATGAAAATAAACAATTTCTTCTCCTTTGGTATGATATAGAAGGTTGTGGTTGTGGTGTAAATGGTGTTCCAACTATTCGTTTTGTTAATGAAGTAAAAGATTATCATGTGTCAGTAAAAAATGAAGTATTTAAAACCTATATTTCTGAGCAACAAATGACATTTTTTGCACCGACAATGATTCTGCAATTTATGCAAGGTGCTTTTCGGTTATCTAGTCCAAACGAAATATTAAATCCATTTATATCTATATCTAGCATTAACCAACCATTAGAAGAAGGGACGGAGGCAAGATAGTTGCCTCCTTTTCGTTATTTGTTTTTTTATCTATGAGCAGTATATTTATTTTCTTTCGTTAGCTGTTGAAGCTTCACGTACAGTTGTTCAAAAGGTATATCTCGTTTTATGATATTTTCTTTTACTTGTCGAACCGTACTTGCGCCAAAAACAGCTGAAGTAACAACGGGATGTTGTAATACAAATGCTAATGCTAGTTGATTGATTGTAATTTGATCTGTACTTATTTCCTGGAGCGCTCGAAAAAGTACTTTTAATTGATCGTATGTATAATCCAAATAGCCATCTCTAGCTTTTTTGTCGATAACGTGTTCACCACCGTTTGCCAACATTCCTTTGGCTAACGGGCCTCGTGCTAGTACACTCACATTATTTTTATGTAATAAATCAAATATTTCTTCCTCGGGTCGTCGATCTAATAAACTATACTGCATCATAACGCCTTGCATTGACGAACGATTAACGTATTCCCTGATAACGTTTGGCCGGATAGAGGAAATTCCGTATTCTCGAATTGTACCTTCCTTTTTTAAGTGCTCGAACGCTTCAATTGTATCATCGATGTTGTCCGCAATTGTACCACCATGTAAAAGTACGAGGTCTATATAATCTGTTTGGAGCCGATGTGCACTATCTTTTACGGCTTGTAATATATAAGTTTTTGAAGGATCCCAAAACCATGACTTGTCTTTTCGGTTAAAGTGATTACCGACTTTTGTCGTTAAAATGATTTGATCACGTCTATTTCTAATCGCTTCACCGACGATTTCTTCATTCATACCAAAATCATATAGGTCAGCTGTATCGAGATGATTGACACCATGATCCAAGGCAACATCAATAATATTTTTTGCGTGTGTTTTATTTGTGCCTAAGGACATACAACCTAATGTTAGTTCTGATATGAATATATCCGAAGATCCTAATTGATTTTTATGCAAATCACAACACTCCTTTTTATAGTCTATATGATTAGTTTAAAAAGAGTGATAGATGAAAACAAGCCAGACGATTGGATAGTTATGCTACAATAAAATAAAAAGTAAGCAAGGGATGAGAATAATGAAGAAATTTGAAGAGAAAACGATTCATACAGAAAAAATATTTCAAGGGAAAGTAATTGATTTACAAATAGATGATGTACAATTACCTAACGGAAAAACTTCAAAACGTGAAATTGTGAAACATCCTGGTGCGGTAGCAATTATTCCACTTACGACTGATAATAAAATCATTTTTGTAGAACAATATAGAAAACCACTGGAAAAATCTCTGGTAGAAATTCCAGCTGGAAAATTAGAAGTAGAAGAAAGTCCCGAGGATACTGCAATTCGTGAGTTGGAAGAGGAAACCGGATATACAACCAAACGATTACAATACATTACTTCTTTTTATACATCACCTGGCTTTGCAAATGAATTAATGTATCTTTATGTGGCAGATGATTTAGTAAAGATGGAGCATCCGCCTAAGGGAGATGAGGATGAATTCGTTGAGCTTATCATGTTAACACTTGATGAAGCAAAGGAATTAGTTGAAAAAGGTCGGATTCATGATGCAAAAACTAACTATGCAATTTTATATTTAGAGATGTTGGAGTTGAGGAAACGTTGTTAAAATCATACTTTGCAGATATGCATATTCATATTGGTCGGGATATATTTGATAGACCTGTCAAAATAACAGCAGCAAAAAGTTTGACATTAACGAATGTATTAAAGGAAGCTAGTCGCCATAAAGGAATACAACTGATTGGTGTTATTGACTGCCATGCACCAAATGTGCAAACTGAAATTAAAAATTTAATAAGTAAAAATCTAGCAACTGAATTGAGTGATGGTGGCATCCAGTTTGAAGAGGTCACCCTCCTATTAGGTTCTGAAATTGAAGTGTATGATGAATTTTGTCAAGGACCAATACATGTGTTATGTTACTTTCCGTCACTACAGCAAATAGAGAAGTTCTCAGAGTGGTTAACGACAAGAATGAAAAACATAACGTTAAGCTCTCAACGTTACTATGGAACCGCGAAGGAATTACAATATAAAGTAAAAGAATTAGAAGGCATATTTATCCCAGCCCATGTCTTTACACCTTTTAAAGGATTATATGGGAAAGGAGTTCAAAAGAGTCTTGCAGAAGTACTAGATGCAGATTTAGTTGATGGCATTGAATTAGGATTGAGTTCAGATACACACATGGCCGATCAAATTAAAGAACTCCATGACTACACATACTTGTCTAATTCAGACGCACATTCTTTAGCAAAAATAGGTCGAGAATATCAAGAGATATACATGGACAAACCGTCTTTTAAAGAATTTTACTGGGCTTTACATGAAATTGAAGGAAGAAAAATAGTGCGTAATTTTGGTATGAACCCCAAATTAGGGAAATACTATACGACGGTTTGCCAAAAGTGTTTGGAACCAGTCTCAACCGATACTCATATATGCCCAGCATGTGGCTCCAAAAAGATTATAAGAGGAGTTTTTGATCGAATTCAGGAATTAAGTGATAGCCCAATTGAGAAACGTGAGGGAAGACCGGCCTATCTATATCAAGTTCCTTTAGAGTATTTACCATCACTTGGGCCAAAAACGTATCAAAAATTACGTGAAAGTTTCCAAACTGAAATGAATATTATTCACCGTGTTCCTTATGAAAAACTACAACAAGTAATCCCACAAAAATTGGCACAAATGATTATGGATATGCGTGAGGGAAAGCTTGCAATATCGGCAGGCGGTGGCGGTAAGTATGGAAAAGTTACCGATAAGAAATAATAACAAGATTATCTTTTAAGAAATAAATGAAAGAATCGATAGAGAAGATGGTATTTTTACTAGGCACCATTCATAGCTTTTAATGAGAGCTAATTTGTGAATGGGGGATATGAATGTTTAGTAAAAAAACAGCTATATTTAATCATATGAAAAATCATGCAACCATTTATACGTTTATGGTGATTCTGTTTTTAACAGGTATTATTTTTGGTGCTGTTATTGTAAACAGTATGAATTTTGTTCAGAAACAAGATTTGTTTTTTTATCTAGAACAATTTTTTGGACAAGTTGCACATGAAAATTTTATTGACAAACAAGATATACTGAAGAACAGCTTTTTATATCATGCTAGATATTTACTATTTATATTTATTTTAGGTTTGTCTGTCATCGGATTACCTATCGTCTGGATATTACTGTTTGTTAAAGGATTAGTAATCGGGTTTTCAGTAGGATTTATAGTAAATCAGTTAGGAACAAATGGATTTATTTTGGCGTCTTTATCTATCGCACCACAAAATTTACTAATAATACCTGTATATATTATTGCGGGTAGTTTATCAATGATTTTCTCGCTTACTTTAATTAATAAATTATTTAGTAGAAGGTTTTCTAAACCCGCCTCTCTTCAACCTCTTGGGGCATACCTTATAATCTTTGTTGTTTTACTATGTATTTCATTTTGCGCTGCTGCACTTGAAGCATTTGTTGCAAATGGAGCGATGGAATTATTAATTAAATCTTATTACAAAAAATAATTTACATTCGTATATAGAATGATTCTAAGGTTATATTTATTTTAGTTTTAAAATTACATTGATTATACTTTGACAGTAGTTTTATGTGTGCATATAATAAAGATGGGATATGAGGGAGGGGACCTGTCATGGAACATCGAATTGACCGGATAAAAAAACAACTCCATGCAAAAAGCTATAAATTAACTCCGCAACGAGAAGCGACAGTAAGAGTACTACTGGAACGTGAGGAAGATCATTTAAGTGCGGAAGATATCTACTTACTTGTTAAAGAAAAAGCACCAGAAATCGGATTGGCAACGGTCTATCGCACATTAGAACTGTTATCTGAATTAAAGATAGTAGACAAAATTAATTTTGGAGATGGTGTTTCACGATATGATCTTCGCAAAGAAGGCGCGGAACACTTTCATCATCATCTTGTATGTATCGAATGTGGGTCAGTTGAAGAGATAATGGAAGATTTATTAGTGGATGTTGAAAAAATCATTGAAAGTGATTGGGGCTTCCAAGTAAAAGACCACCGTCTCACATTTCATGGTATTTGTAAACAGTGTCAAGAAGCAACAGTAAAATCATCATCTTAGTATCTTTTAGCACAGCCTTTTTTCAATAGAAGAAAGGCTTATTTACGTGACGTTCATATAATTTTCATTTTACTTTTACCATAAAAGTGTTACATTAAAACTAGTAATATCTTTTTATATGTATATTCTCATTCTTTTTTGGCATATCTTTTAATAACACGTCTTATAGAGGGGTAGTGCCAATTGACAAGAATGATATTTGATTCTATTAAAGTATTTATAATTTTTTTGGCGTGCACCATCGTCTTTTATTTTGGATTACGAGCTATGCATTCGGAATACGAACAATTTCACCGGTACGATCATCCAGATGGTCCAGCCGTAAAAGTCTTTAATAGTGAAGAAGACTTTTTAAATCGATTTCAATTATTCTTTCGTTTTGAGGAGTAGATTCATGAATGATATACTAGAAGATTTCTTTCATTACTTACATATTGAGCGTGGACTAGCTGAAAATACACGGATATCTTATCAACGTGATTTAAAACGATACGGTGCATATATAAAGAAAGTTGCAAAAAAGAACGACTGGCAAGAGGTAAACCGACAAGATATTATTCATTTTTTAGCGATGTTAAAGGATGAAAAGAAGTCAACTGCAACGATTTCTCGGATGATATCTTCTATTCGGATGTTTCATCAATTTATGCTTCGAGAAGGAATCTTAAATCAAGATGCGAGTCAACATATTGAAATTCCAAAAAAGGAAAGAAAATTACCTGTTGTTTTGTCGACTAAAGAAGTGGAAAAATTATTATCCATAAATGGACATCGGCCTTTAGACATTCGTAATAAAGCTATGTTAGAATTACTCTATGCTACCGGGTTACGGGTGTCAGAACTTATTACATTAAAAACGACCGATTTACACTTAACGATGGGATTTATTCGCTGTATCGGTAAAGGGGAAAAAGAACGTATCATTCCGATTGGTCAAATTGCACAACGAGCAGTTGAGACCTATTTAAATGAAGCAAGAGGAAAATTATTGAAAGGGAATGGGCTTGAAAACGTTTTATTTCTGAATCAACACGGCAGACCTTTAACGAGACAAGGGTTTTGGAAGATTTTAAGGAACCTTGCGAAATCAGTACATATCCAACATGAAATTACACCACATACTTTACGTCATAGTTTTGCAACACATTTACTTGAAAATGGTGCAGATATACGTGCAGTACAAGAAATGTTAGGGCATGAAGATATTTCAACAACTCAAATATATACACATGTTACAAAAAGTCGTTTGAAAGATGTTTATCAACATTATCATCCCCGTGCATAATTTGATGCTTTAATTTACATTATGTTGTCTGACATCCTACAACATAATGATGCAGTCAACTTAAAATAAATCATAAAAACAATATTTTTAGGCATGATATTCCAAGGGAGGTACGTAATATGAAGAAATTTAAACGAATATTTTTGGTAGTAATGGATTCTGTAGGTATAGGTGAAGCTCCGGATGCGGGAAAATTTAATGATATTGGTGCAGATACGCTAGGTCATATCGCAGAGCATATGGGTGGATTAAAAATGCCGAATATGGCGAAACTTGGTTTGAGTAATATTCGGCAATTAAAGGGTGTTGAAAAAGCTGCTCATCCGATGGCACATTATACAAAAATGCAAGAAGCTTCAAATGGAAAAGATACGATGACAGGTCATTGGGAAATAATGGGTCTACGGATTGATACACCATTTCAAGTTTTTCCTGATGGGTTTCCTAATGAATTAATACATGCGTTAGAAACTAGAACAGGTCGTAAAGTTATTGGCAATAAACCAGCTTCTGGAACTGAAATTTTGGATGAGTTAGGTGCAGAGCATATGAAAACAGGTGACATGATTGTTTACACGTCTGCAGACTCCGTATTACAAATTGCAGCTCATGAAGAAATCATTCCACTTGATGAGCTTTATAGAATTTGTGAAATTGCTCGTGAATTAACACTAGATGATAAATATATGGTGGGTCGTGTTATCGCAAGACCGTTTGTGGGAAAACCGGGTAATTTTACAAGAACCCCAAATCGTCATGACTATGCACTGAAACCATTTGGACGTACCGTTATGAATGAATTAAAAGACAATGACTTCGATGTAATTGCGTTAGGGAAAATATCCGATATTTACGACGGAGAAGGTGTAACTGAAGCAATTCGAACGCTCGATAATGATGACGGAATGACGAAACTTATTGATACAATGAATAAATCCTTCCATGGAATTAGCTTTTTGAACCTAGTTGATTTTGACGCAAAATATGGCCATCGTCGAGATCCTCAAGGATATGGAGAAGCATTGGAAGCTTATGACGAAAGATTAGCTGAAGTATTAGCAAAAATGACGGATGAAGATTTATTAATCATTACGGCTGACCATGGCAACGATCCGATCCATCACGGAACAGACCATACGCGTGAATATGTTCCTTTACTTATGTACCATACACAAATTCAAGAAGGAAAACAATTACCAATTAGAAAGACGTTTGCAGACATAGGAGCAACTATTGCGGAGAACTTCCAAGTTAAAATGCCGGAACATGGTGAAAGCTTTTTGAAGGAAATAGAATAAAATGGGGGACGTAAAATGAATATGGAAAAGGTTAGAGAAACTAGTGAGTATATTAAAGAGAAATTGTCCATACAACCTAAAATTGGATTAATTTTAGGTTCGGGTCTTGGTGTGTTAGCTGACAACATTGAAAATCCTGTTCATTTACCTTATACAGACATACCACATTTCCCAAAATCTACAGTCGCTGGTCATAAAGGGCAACTAGTTATAGGAACACTTCAAGGTAAGCAAGTGGTTGCGATGCAAGGCAGGTTTCATTATTATGAAGGTTATTCCATGGAACAAGTAACATTTCCAGTTCGTGTAATGAAACAGCTAGGTATTGAAACGATCATCGTTACAAATGCTGCTGGTGGTGTGAATGAACAATTTAAACCTGGTGATTTAATGATTATTACGGACCACCTTAATAACATGGGAGTGAATCCATTAATAGGGCCGAATGATGAATCACTAGGTGAGCGTTTTCCAGATATGTCAGAAGCATATAGTCGTGATTTAATTAAATTAACAAAGGACTGTGCTGAAGAACTAGAAATGTCAATTCAAGAGGGCGTTTATGTTGGAAATACAGGACCTACATATGAAACCCCAGCTGAAGTTAAAATGTTACGATTACTTGGTGGAGACGCTGTAGGTATGTCAACAGTTCCGGAAGTAATTGTAGCACGACATGGAAACATGCGTGTGCTTGGTATATCGTGTATATCAAACATGGCTGCGGGTATTTTAGATCAACCATTAAATCATGAAGAAGTAATTGAAACAACAAATCTTGTTAAAGAAAACTTTTTAGCTTTAGTAAATCGTATTATTCAAAATATGAAGTGAGGTGAAAAGGATGAGAATGTATGACATTATTGAAAAGAAACGTGATGGTAAATCTCTAAATGAGGACGAAATAGATTTCTTTATTGATGGTTATACAAATGGTACAATACCTGATTATCAAGCGAGTGCCTTATTAATGGCTATTTATTTTCAAGATATGACTGCAGCGGAACGCGCAAATTTAACAATGGCAATGGTAAAATCAGGTGATGAAATTGATTTATCAGCTATCGAGGGAATAAAGGTTGATAAACACTCTACAGGTGGTGTAGGTGATACAACGACATTAATCCTTGGTCCGCTAGTTGCCTCAGTTGGTGTACCGGTAGCTAAAATGAGCGGACGTGGTCTAGGTCATACAGGTGGTACGATTGATAAACTAGAGTCAATCCCAGGTTTTCACGTCGAAATTACTAATAATGAATTTGTAAAACTAGTGAATCATAATAAATTAGCTGTAATTGGTCAAACTGGAAACTTAACACCTGCGGATAAAAAAATCTACAGTTTACGAGACGTGACAGCGACTGTAAATTCTATTCCACTTATTGCTAGCTCCATCATGAGTAAAAAGATTGCATCAGGAGCAGACGCTATTGTACTGGATGTAAAAACTGGAACTGGCGCATTTATGAAAAACCTTGATGACGCTCGGGCACTTGCAAAAGCAATGGTTTCCATAGGAAATCACGTTGGCCGAAAAACAGCAGCAGTTATTTCGGATATGAATCAACCACTTGGTTTTGCGATAGGAAATGCACTTGAAGTCAAAGAAGCAATTGACACACTAAAAGGACATGGCCCAGAAGATTTAACTGAACTCTGTTTAGCGTTAGGTAGTCAAATGGTTGTACTTTCAAATCATGCTCAAACTTTAGAAGAAGCACGTGAAAAATTACAAGAAAGTATCGCGAGCGGAAAAGCATTTGAACAATTTAAGTTGTTTTTATCTTCCCAAGGTGGAGATGCCAAGGTAGCAGACGAACCAAAATTACTACCGCAAGCAAAAAATATGATTGCATTACCTGCAAAAGAAAGTGGAATTGTTTCAGAAATGGTAGCAAATGATATTGGTACCGCAGCAGCAATGCTTGGAGCAGGTAGAACTACGAAAGAATCTGAAATTGATTTGGCAGTAGGTATTGTACTCCATAAAAAAATTGGAGATCGCGTAGAAAAAGGTGAACCACTATTGACCATACACGCGAATCAAGAAGATGTAGAAACAGTGAAAGAAAAACTTTATGAGAGTATTACGATCTCAGATGGACATATAGAAAAACCTCCGCTTATTTATGATTTGATAATGGAAGGTTAAAGAAAAAGCACATTTTTAGGTGTGCTTTTTCTTTTTTAGAAATGATTTTCAGTTATAAAGAATGAACATTATGGGAACCCTATTTGTATTATTGATGATGGAGGTAACCATATGAAGAAGAAACTAGCTTTATATTTACTAGTAATTGGATTAATCTTGTCAACGACATCGATACATGTTCTCGCTGAGGAAAGTAGCTCAAATAATAGAAATGATAGTCCGGAACTAGCTAAGGATGTAAAATCTGCTATTTTAATTGAACGTGATACTGGTAAAATACTTTTTGAAAAAGAGGCTCATGAACAATTGCCGCCTGCTAGTATGGTAAAAATCATGACGTTATTACTCGTTATGGAAGAAATCGATAAAGGAAATTTAAAAAAAGATGAACTTATATCGATTAGTGAAAATGCAGCTAATATGGGTGGATCACAAATATTTTTAGAAGCCGGCGAAGAAATGACTGTAGACGATTTGCTAAAAGGCATTGCAATCGCTTCTGGAAATGATGCTAGTGTGGCATTAGCAGAGAGAGTGGCTGGTAGTGAAGAGGCGTTTGTAAAAAAAATGAATGAAAAAGTGCAAGCTTTACAATTAAAAAATACTAAATTTCAAAATGCATCAGGTTTACCGGCTAAAGAGCAATATTCTACCGCATACGATATGGCAAGGATTGCAAAAGAGTTATTGAAATATGAAGATATTACAAACTACACATCTATTTATGAAGATTATTTGCGTAAAGGAAAAGAAAATGAGTTTTGGCTTGTCAATACGAATAAGCTCGTTAGATTTTATAAAGGTGTTGATGGCTTAAAAACAGGTTATACAAATGAGGCTGGCTATTGCCTAACATCTACGGCTAAAAAACAAGATATGCGGGTTATTTCGGTCGTAATGGGTGCTGACACAATTAAAAAGCGAAATGCGACAACTTCGAGCATGTTAGATTATGCTTTTAATCACTTTGAAACAAAAAAGTTATTTGATAAAGGACAAATTGTTACTTCAATCGAAATGTTAAAAGCAGAAAATGAAAAAATAGATGTTGTTACATCACAATCTATAAGTACAATTTCACAAAAGGGTGAAGATGTTGGTAAAATTAAGACAACTGTCCATTTAGATCAAAACTTTACATTGCCTTTAAAGAAAGGTGATATAGTAGGAGAACTAGTTATATCAAGTGGGAATAAGGAACTTTCTAAAACACCTTTAATTGTAAAGGAAGACGTAAAAGAAGCATCATATTATACACTGTTCAAAAGATCATTACGAAAGTTGTCGAAATCACAATAATAAGTTCGTAATTCTTCTACTTTTGTCTAAAAGCAGGAATCCTGCTATTCAATGGAGAAATTGTACATACCAAAGTATGTAAGGGGGACATTTCATGGGTTTGCATTATTCCTTTGATGTAAAAAAGGACGTATTAATTGTAAGACTATCTGGTGAATTAGATCATCATGAAGCGGAGGGACTTCGTCAACAATGGAAAGATAAAATGTATCACAATCCAATTAAACATGTTATTTTAAATCTAGAAGATGTTTCTTTTATGGATAGTTCAGGATTAGGTGTCATTCTTGGTCGTTACAAAGAGGTCTTGCAATTAGGTGGAGAATTAGTTGTTTGTTCTATCTCACCTTCAATCAAACGTTTGTTTGAAATGTCGGGTCTGTTTAAAATTATTCGGTTAGAAGAAAACGAGCAGTTTGCCTTAGTAACATTGGGGGTGGCTTCATGAAAAATGAAATGTGTATAGAATTTTCTAGCCTTAGTCAAAATGAATCATTTGCAAGAGTTGCTGTAGGGGCTTTTATTTCACAGCTTGATCCGACAATGGAAGAATTGACAGAGATTAAAACAGTTGTATCAGAAGCAGTGACAAATGCTATTATTCATGGTTATAACAATGAACCTCATCATAAAATTAAAGTATCTTGTTACATCTATGATGGTGAAGTTGAGATTACAATTAAAGATAATGGCATTGGTATTGTAAATGTTGAGGAAGCCAGACAACCACTTTTTACATCTAAACCAGAACTAGAACGTTCCGGAATGGGTTTTACGATTATTGAAAACTTTATGGATGCAGTTGAGGTTTTATCGGTTATCGGGGAAGGCACCACTATTCATATGAGAAAACAACTAGTAAAAAATAAAATGGCCTGTAAATAGGTTTTGCATATGAATGTAAATACAAAACAAAATAATGAGAAGCAAAATAAGACCTTAACTGATAAAGAAGTAAAGGATTTAATATATCGTAGTCAACAAGGTGATAAAGAGGCTAGAGATTACTTAGTCGAGAAAAATATACGGCTTGTCTGGTCAGTTGTACAACGATTTTTAAACCGTGGCTACGACCCCGATGATTTATTTCAGATAGGAAGTATTGGATTAATTAAATCGATTGATAAGTTTAACCTTTCTTTTGATGTCCGATTTTCTACGTATGCAGTTCCAATGATTATAGGGGAAATTCAACGATTTCTTCGAGATGATGGTAGTGTAAAAGTTAGCCGCTCTTTAAAAGAAACAGGCAACAAAATAAGGAAAAAGAAAGATGAATTAGCAAAAAAGTTTGGGCGCTCTCCGACTATTAATGAAATCGCCGAAGAACTTGAGATTACTCCTGAAGATGTTGTACATGCCGAAGAAGCTGCTAAATCGCCACAATCTATTCACGAAACAGTGTTTGAAAATGATGGAGATCCGATAACATTACTTGATCAAATTGCGGATGATAATACAAATTGGTTTGACAAGTTAACATTGGAGGAAGCGATACGTGGTATGAACGAGCGTGAGCGCTTAATACTTTATTTACGTTACTACAAGGATCAAACACAATCAGAAGTTGCTGAAAGATTAGGTATATCGCAAGTACAAGTGTCGCGATTAGAAAAAAAGATATTGGAAGAAATGAGAAGTAAAATGAAACAATAACGATAAATATAGCTAAAAAATCATCACTACGATGTGATGATTTTTTTATTTTGTAAATAAAATTTACTTTTTATCAAACAATAAGAAATACCTATTTGAGAAAAGACCTGCGGTAATATGTCAAGATAAAAATAGTTAGTTATTTATTTATCAAGGTACAATTATCTTAAAAAAGGCATAATGCCTAAATATAATATACGAGGGTTGTTATGATGAGGGAAAATATTTTCATTAGATTACGAAAAAATGTAGAATTTCATAAATTACAAGAAGTTCGATTGCACCATATTGCCTATATTTCCGCAACGACGTCAATGCAAAGGCAACTTGAAAGTATTCCCATATATCGAATGACAAAAAAGGATAAAAATATTGTTGTGATTGACCAGTACTTGATTGCTGATTTTTTACAAGAATCTTTTCCGAATCATACATTTGAATTTCTAGGACCGGCACAATCAATTATACGCATTACGACTCAGAAAAAACTGCCATCCTATATATTTGCTGTTGTTGTATGGCTCATTATATTTATTGGAACTGCCATGACTATTATTAATTTTCATTATGATGTCAGTATGCAAGAAGTACATCAAAAGATTCACTTTTTATTTACTGGAGAACATACGGAATTTCCTTTGTGGATTCAAATCCCATATTCAATAGGATTAGGGGTAGGGATGTTATTATTTTTTAACCACTGGTTTAATCGTCGGCTTAATGAAGAACCAAGTCCTCTTGAAGTAGAAATATATCACTATCAGCAAGCAATTAATCAATATGTTGCTGATAACGAAAATTTAATAAAGCGAAAAGAAAAACTTGATAAAAATCGCTGAGCTTATTATTGGTTTTTCTGGAGGGCTTGCTGTTGGATGTGGTTTTGTTGCTTTTCTAACGATGTTAGGAATTATACCTCGCCTCATACAACTAACAAAGACAATACGATTTCTCAAAGTATTTATTAGTTGTGTCATTTTAGGTACTTTGTTTGGAACCTACCTTTCTTTTACCGCGGTTCATTGGCAACAACCACTCATCCTTCTCGTTGTTTGGGGAACAATCCATGGGGTTTTTAACGGTATGCTTGCAGCGGGATTAACAGAAGTGCTAAATGTTTTTCCGATTATTACAAGAAGGATTGGAATGGAAGGACATCTTTTGTTATTCTTAATGGCATTTGTCTTTGGAAAAATTGCAGGTTCTCTTTTTCAATGGCTAGTATTAGTAAAGTAATCGGAGAATGATTGGAGTGTTACTTGTGAAAGCAAATCCAGTACCGAAAAAAATTCAAGTCGTAAATGAATACATGAAAGAGAAAATTGGTATAGATAAGTCTTATGACATGGGCTTTCGGGAAATTGTTATTTTAAAAACAAAAGTACAGCTTTACTATGTGAATGGTTTAGTAGACAGCCTCATTATTACACGTTTATTACAAGAACTTGTTAATGTGAATGATAGGGAAATTCAACAAAATAAAGTATCTTCCATTATAGAAAATCGCTTAATCCATGAACAGGTAGATAAAGTTAAGACAATGGATGAGGCAGTAGACCAAATGTTAGCTGGATTAATTCCAATCTTTGTGGATGGACAAGAATATGCGTTTATTGTAGATGTTCGGTCTTACCCTGGTAGAACTCCTGAGGAACCTGATACAGAACGAGTTATTCGTGGATCCCGGGATGGCTATACGGAAAATATCGTTGAAAATACCGGGTTGACAAGAAGAAGAATTCGTGATGAACGTTTACGAAACGTAATGACTAAAATTGGTGAGCGTTCTAAAACAGATGTTTGTATTTCCTATATACAAGATGTTGCAGATGATGATTATATTGAACATGTGAAGAGAAAGCTAGACGAAATTGATATTGATGGTATTCCAATGGCTGATAAAACAATTGAAGAATTTATTCTTGGTGGAAAATGGACACCGTTTCCGATGGTACGCTACACAGAACGACCTGATGTAGCGGCACGGCATCTCATGGATGGACATATATTATTATTTATTGATACATCTCCTAGTGTCATGATTTTACCAACAACCTATTTCAATTGCTTAGAACATGCTGAAGAATACCGGCAATCGCCAGTCATAGGTACATTTATTCGTTGGGTACGAATCTTAGCAGTAATTGCTTCCTTATTTCTTTTACCACTTTGGTTGCTATTTACTATGGATCCTAGTTTATTGCCAAAGGGATTATCATTTATAGGACCTAATGAAGAAGGAAACGTACCGATTGTCGTACAAATTATTATGGCGGATATTGGAGTCGAATTCTTACGTATGGCCGCAGTTCACACACCGACCCCTTTAGCAACTGCATTAGGCTTAATTGCGGCAGTACTCATTGGTCAGATAGCTATAGATGTTGGAATGTTTAGCCCAGAAGTTATTTTGTATGTTGCAATAAGCACAGTAGGTTCTTATGTTACACCAAGTTATGAGCTAAGTATTGCAAATAAAATCGCAAAGTTATTTTTGATTTTAACAACAGCCATTTTCGGTCTACCTGGCTTTATGATAGGTATCGTTGTGTTCACGATCTATCTTGTAAGTTTAAATGCCTTTAAGACACCTTACTTGTGGCCATTTATTCCATTTGATGCAAAATCAATGTTTCGCTTTCTTCTTAGATTACCGGTCCCGCTATTAAATATTCGTCCATCTATTGTTCATCCAAAAGACGAATTTAGCCAACCATTAAGAAAGGGAAGATCCTCAAAAAAGTGAATCAATTAAAAAAGATCAAGACATAAGGTCAGACTCCCTCGTCCGGGGTCTGACCCTTTTGGTTGTCTCAACCTCTTTGGATTACTTATATCAGTTTCTTTATGAGTAAATGGAATCTCTCTGACGGAAACTAGACAGTTATAAGAGACCCTTGCTTCAAAATAAATAGAAGGCTGAGGGAATCAACAGTCCAGTAAAAGTTCAATTCGTTCAAGATAGGATGGTGCAGAAACTTTTGCCGATTGAAGCTTTATTCGTTATGGTGTTCTACGATAATCATTGTTTCACCGTCTAATAAGTGAGCGGTTGCATTCAATATCTTCTCTAATTTTAAGGAGATTTCCTCAAATTCTTCTTTGTTATTCACATTAAATGTTGGTACACCACCATTGTTGATCCCCTGATGTGCTGTCGTAACAATTGCTAAAATTTTAGCCATTATCTTCCTCCTTTTCGTTTAGATTCTGAAGGGAGGCGGACAGAACTCTCTAATAAAGGAGCACCTTTTACAACTTGTATAATTTGGTCAGGATTTTTTTCGCGAGGTAATATAAACACTGCCACATTTCCTGAATCTAAGTCGATTTTTGCCATTGGTACAAGAGCTGGTTCATCTGAATCCCGATAAACCCCCATAATAGTAGATAAATTATGGATAATGGCTTGTCTTTGACCTGGACTAGATATTGTAACCTTTGCATTTTTATTTTTGGGCTTAATAAGAAGGCCAACACCATGTTTTTGGATGATTTGCTTGTTTTGTTGCAATCCTATGTTCATCATTTGTATATGATCAACGAACAAATTAGGACCATTAATCGAGACTTCTCCAAGTTCAACCTCGGCAATGTGTGAAATACTTTTACCTGACCGAAAAAACTTCGCAACGAATAATGAAAGAATTCCAGCAATTACTCCCCAATACCATGCAAATAAAATTGTAAACATGGATGCAATTAGCGCACTGAAAATAACGAGATAGTTTCTTCCTTCAAAAACCATCGCAATTCCTTCAATATACATCGCTCCCCGAGGGACAAGCTCGTTTTCATCAATGTTTTTTAATGTTTCTCGTTCCATGTTCCTAACTTCACGAAATTGCTGTGCAGCTAAAGCTAAAAAAGTTACAGCTGTATATTCTTTTGCTAATAGTGCCGGGATAACAATGGCTCCAAGCCCAGCTGCAATAATTCCTAAAGATAAATGAATAATTTTCCCGTGAGGATATGTTGGATATTGTCGGTAATCTGTTCGCAGCATGATTACACGTGAAATAATACCGAATATTAAACCAATCATCACCCCTACATAAATAGGCTCCGCTAATATTTTAAACAACTTGTTCACTCCAATTATTGACATGTGTTTATTTTTCACAGAGCAATTGTTATTATGCGAACTTAATGATGGGACATTCGATCGATTGTTTTGTTTTTTAGTACAAATATGATAAAGTATTTTTAATCTAGTGAAGAGAGGAAATTCTAAATGGAGCTTGAACATTATCCGTTTCAAATAAATGAGCAAGGGAATCTAACTGTCAGTGAAGTAGATACCGTATCATTAGTAAAACAATATGGTACACCTCTATATGTGTATGATGTGGCACATATCCGAAAAAATTGTCGTGCTTTTGTGGATACATTTAAGAAACATGGCATAACTGCACAAGTCGCATATGCTAGTAAAGCATTTTCAAGCATTGCAATATTGCAAGTGGTGCATCAAGAGGGATTAGCGGTTGATGTCGTTTCAAAAGGAGAGTTGTACACAGCGCTCCAGGCAGGTGTACCACCAGAAAAAATACATTTTCACGGAAACAATAAAAGTAGAAGTGAATTGGAAATGGCACTGAAGCACCGTGTTGGATGTATCGTAATTGACAATTTTTATGAAATATCATTATTAGGTGAACTCTTGGAGGTGTATAATCAAGAAGTAGATGTTCTCATGAGAGTAACGCCTGGTCTTCGTTCTAATACCCATGAATACATTATGACAGGAAATGAGGATTCCAAGTTTGGTTTTAACATACATAACGGACAAGCTGAACAAGCCTTTTTAGAAATTAGAAATCATAAACAGCTACGTTTAAAAGGTTTGCACTGTCATATTGGTTCACAAATATTTGAAACAGAAGGATTTATAAAAGCAACCAGTATGCTATTTTCAGTTATCGCAGATTGGCAAAAAAGATATCAATTCACTCCAGAAGTGATGAATCTTGGTGGAGGATTTGGTATCCGTTATACGGATGAAGATCAGCCTTTGCCACGTCATGAATATGTGGAAGCATTAATTGAAGCTGTGAAACATCATGTAGAGCAAATTAAAATTCCAATGCCTGAAATATGGATTGAACCTGGAAGATCGATTGTGGGAGATGCTGGCATCACTTTATATAAAATAGGGTCTATGAAGGACATTCCCGGTATTCGAAAATATATTACAGTGGATGGTGGCATGACGGATAATTTGCGACCTGCGTTATATCAAGCAAAATATGATGCGATAGTAGCAAATCGTGCAAATGATGCTAGAACAGAACTTGTTTCTATTGCTGGGAAATGTTGTGAATCAGGGGATATGTTAATTTATGATATAAATCTACAAAAGACTGACCAAAATGATATACTAGCAGTATTATCCACAGGCGCATATGGCTATTCAATGGCTAATAATTATAATCGTTTTACAAGACCTGCTGTTGTATTTGTTGAAAATGGGCAGCATCAGTTAGTTGTTAAACGAGAAACCTATATTGATGTTGTACAACATGATTTATCTTATTTAAAGTAATTAATGAGGATGATTCTCTTTCATCATATGGATTCTTGTACTTTTCATATTGTTCCATAAATGATAAGATAGATAAGAATAGGTAATTTTAAAATAGAGGATGGTTATAATGAATAAAAAAGGTTATATAGTAATGGAAAATGGAAACAAAATAGAGTTTGAACTATTTGATAATGAAGCACCACAAACAGTTGCTAATTTTGAAAAGCTTATTAATGAAGGGTTTTACGATGGCCTTACATTTCATCGCGTTATTCCAGGATTTGTAAGTCAAGGTGGTTGTCCAGTTGGAAACGGTACTGGTAATGCTGGGTACACGATTAAATGTGAGACTGAGGGTAACCCACATAAACATGTAGAAGGTACTTTATCAATGGCTCATGCAGGTAGAGATACTGGAAGTTGTCAATTTTTTATCGTACACGAACCTCAGCCGCATCTTGATGGTGTTCATACTGTATTTGGGCAAGTTACATCTGGTATGGAATTTGTGAAACAAATGAAAAATGGCGATAAAATGACAGAGGTTAAAATTTTATCTGCGTAGTCTATGGACATCACGCTCATTATTTTACTAATAGTGATAGTAGCACCGATTAGTGTATGGATACATGAAATGGGTCATTTGATTGGAGCAAAAACAGTGAATGCCAATCAATTGACCCTAACGCTAGGTATAGGCAAGGATCGTTTTACGTTTAAAGTCAAGGGTATCACAATCATCATGCGAACTATTTTTTTTATTAGTGGATCTACAATGACTTCTCGCGACAGAAATTTTAATCGGCTAGAAAGAATATGGATTTCAATTTTTGGACCATTATTCAATGTACTCTTTGCTAATATATGTATCATTATTTACATGAAATACAGTTATAATATAATTTTACTATTTTTCTTATTTAATATTTGGTTAGGAATTGTGAACTTAATTCCGTATAAGATTAAAGGAAAATGTTCGGATGGCTATATTATTCTAGCATCATTAGTTACCAGAAAATAGATATTTTGAGGGGAAACCTAGGTATTTATTGTCATACATAGATATATAAAAAAAGGATGATATGACGTTGAATCAAAGAAAAAGAAACATCATACTATTCATCAGTTTACTCGCACTTAGTTTAATTTGGGGAGTTATCTATTGGATTGTGTTCGTTTTTTAATTAAAATAAAAGCTGGACGATGATTAATTTAATGAGGGATTAATATGTTAATTCGCTACAAAAGGAACTTTGAAAAAATTGCCATGGGCTTATTATCATTTATGCCACAAGAAAAGGACATTAAGATTTTGCAAAAAACAATTACAGAATATGAACAAAACCCTGATTATCATCTATATTTATGGAAAGAAGTAGATGCTATGATTGGTGTGATTGGTTTGCAAAAAATGGGTGAGCAAAATAAAATGATGATTAAACATTTAGCAGTTGATCCATCACACCGCTATCAGGGTATAGGAAAAAAGATGGTACAAGAAATAAAAAAGCTATATAAAGATGAACATACCATATGTGCAAGTGATGATATAGAAAATTTCTTTTTGAAATGTAGCGAGGAAGAAGCATAGTAAGTAAAATGTTTAAAGAGAAAAACCCAGCCACGCAGGCTGGATTTTTCATCTTTATTACATTTGGTATTGGGATTAACTTAGAACCATGCAGCACCAACAATGATTAATAGAATGAACAATACAACGATTAGAGCAAATCCTCCACCGTAACCGTATCCTGCACTCATCAAAATTCCTCCTTTTAAATAATTTATCATTTATCTTACGTTAATAATCTATGTAAGACGATTGCATGATGTATGGGCGGTTATGACAAAATCAATATTTATTTTGATTAAAGGGAGAATATTTATGGTTGAAACATATAAAGTAAAGTTAGATTCGTTTGAAGGACCCCTTGATTTGCTGCTCCACTTAATTAATCAATACGAGATTGATATTTATGATATTCCGATGGCTGAAATAAGTGAACAATATATGCATTATATCCATACAATGCAACATTTAGAGTTAAATATTGCAAGTGAATATTTAGTGATGGCTGCAACATTATTAGCCATAAAAAGTAATATGTTATTACCGAAGCAAGAGCTCGATAATGATATAGATGAATATGAAGAGGATCCCCGAGAAGAACTTATTAAAAGGATAATAGAATATAAAACATTTAAGGAAGCAGCCACAACATTGAAAGACAAGGAAATTGATGCAAATCAAATATATACGAGACCACCGTATGTCCTAGAGCAAGATGAAGTGCAAGCCGTAGTAAAACAGGGCGATGTTTCAATATATACGATGATTGATGCGCTTGATCGAGTTTTTAAGCGGAAGAAGTGGAAACAACCTCTTGAAACTCGTGTACATCGTGCGGAAATCCCAATTGAACAAAGAATGGAAGAGGTGCTAGATATCTTATCTAAAGCTCCTAATGGAACAGTTTTTGATAATTTGTTCCCATATCCAACACGTTCTCATATCGTTGTGACATTTATGGCGATTTTGGAATTAATGAAAAAAGGAAATATTATTTGTAAGCAAGAAAAGCCGTTTGAACAAATACTTCTTTTTCCTTACGAGTAGACGTAAAAGGTAGGTTTTAATATGGAACATCCAAGTTTTAAAGCAGTAATTGAAGGGCTTCTGTTTGCAAGTGGTGATGAAGGGATCACAGCTAAACAGATAGCAAGGATACTAGAAACGAATGTCGATACAATTTTACATTATATTGATGAACTGAAATATGATTATGAGCATGCAGAACGTGGCATGATGATTATGCAATCAAATGAAGTATATCATCTTACAACAAAACCTGAGCATAGCCATTTTTATAAAAAATTATTGGATACACCGCAAATGTCAAGACTCTCACAAGCGGCATTGGAGACTTTAGCAATTATCGCCTATAAACAACCAATTACGCGGACAGAGATTGATGATATTAGAGGAGTTAAAAGTGATCGGCCTGTACAGACTTTACTTGCTAGATCACTTATTGAAGAAACTGGCAGGAGAGATGGGGTTGGAAGGGCAGTTTTATTTGGAACGAGTAAAGACTTTTTAACATATTTTGGTTTAACTTCACTGGACGAATTACCCCCTCTACCTGAGAATTTGGACGATACGGATATCGAGCAAGAAGCAGATTTATTTTTTGAAAAACTAAATGAACATTCAAATTAAATCCATCTCTGTATAAGTAGATGGGTTTTTAAATTTATGTAAAATTAATCATATAGACAAGCGTGTTGCATAAAATGTACAGATAGAAAAACCATGGGAGGATTTAGGATGCGCACCTTGATGTTAGTAATTATTATACTTTTAAGTACTGTAACTACAGCATTTGGACAAACCCCACAACCTACAGTATCTGCACAAAACGCAATATTAATCGAACAGTCCACTGGTAGAGTATTGTTTGAAAAAAATGCTCATGACCAACGTCCAATTGCTAGTATAACAAAAATCATGACCGCAATTATTGCCGTTGAATCCGGGATGATGGATGACATGACTGCGGCAAGCAGACGTGCTATTTATACGGAAGGGTCATCTATTTATTTAGAACAAGGGGAGAAAATGTCAATTAAAGATTTAGTCTACGGATTAATGCTCCGTTCTGGAAACGATGCAGCAGTTGCAATAAGCGAACATATTGGTGGTAGTGTTGAAGGTTTTGTATATTTGATGAATGAAAAGGCAAAGTGGTTGGGAATGGAAAATACATCCTTTAAAAACCCTCATGGATTACATGAAGAAAATCATTACTCCTCTGCCTATGACATGGCAATTTTAATGCGCTATGCGATGGATAATGATGTGTTTCGGGAAATTTCTGGGATGGAAATGTATAAAGCAGAAAAACGTTCATATGCGTGGCGTAACAAGAACAAGTTATTAACATCCTATTACGATGCTTGCACAGGAGGAAAAACAGGTTTCACAAAAATATCGGGAAGAACGCTTGTAAGTTCAGCACAAAAAAATAAAATGGACCTTATTGCTGTAACACTAAATGCTTCTGATGATTGGAATGATCATATGGGAATGTTTGAATGGGGTTTTAAAAATTTTAAGTTACACCCCTTGATTAACAAAGGAGAAAATATATACGAAGTGTCTGGTGATTCAGTAAAAAGTAAGCGAATGAAAGGATATATTTTAGAAGATGTGAATTATCCGCTCATGGCAACCGAACTGCGTAACATGATGAAGAGATTTGAACCAATGTATAACGATGAAGAAACTGATATTTTAGGTAATGAAATAATTTACCTCGATGGGCAACCTATCATGGAAGTAGATATTTTTCGTAAAGGTAGTATGGACGAAGAAAGTTTCCTCTCTCAAGTAATGGCGATATATAAAAGTGTAATGGGTTTGATATAAATGGTTAATATTATTTGGGCATGCATGGCTATTGCTGGAATTGTCTATGCATTGTTTAACGGTACAATAGAAGATGTGAATAAAGCTATATTTACAAGTGCCAATGATGCAGTAACTTTAACAATAGGCCTCATTAGTATTCTAGTATTTTGGATGGGGATGATGAAAGTAGCCGAGAAGGCAGGAATACTTCAGATGTTGGCTAACTTATTTCGCCCTATTATCGTGAGGCTTTTTCCTGAGTTACCGAAAGATCATCCTGCTATTGGGTATATTTTATCGAATATAACCGCTAATTTGTTTGGACTTGGTAATGCAGCTACCCCAATGGGATTAAAAGCAATGGAGGAAATGAAAAAGTTAAGCGGTACACAAGAAGCCTCGCGTTCAATGATTACGTTTTTAGCTTTAAATACATCTGGATTAACACTGATTCCCACAACAGTCATTGCTATACGCATGCAATATGGCTCAGTAGAACCTACAGAAATCGTTGGAACAACAATCATCGCTACCATTATTTCTACTACGAGTGCCCTATTAATTGACCGCTTCTATTACTATAAAAGTATACGGAGGAAGTAAAATGGGTATCATTACAATGATAAGTTCATGGATTATACCTTGTTTTATCTTGATCATACTATTGGTAGCGATGAAGAAAAAACTGCCTGCCTATGAATTATTTGTCGAAGGAGGAAAAGAAGGCGTGAAGATGGCCGTTTCTTTACTTCCTTTTTTACTAGGCATGTTAGTCTCCATTTCAATATTAAGAAGTTCCGGTGCACTGGAAGCTTTTATTCATCTCATCTCGCCAATATTATCTTTTATCGGAATTCCGCCAGATATTATTCCTCTCGCACTCGTAAGACCTATTTCAGGAACAGCAGCTTTAGGAATGACGACAGAGTTAATCGATACACACGGACCAGATTCATTCTTAGGAAGATTAGCCTCTACCATGCAAGGAAGTACAGATACAACATTATATATTTTAACTATATATTTTGGAGCAGTTGGAATACGAAAGATGGGGTATGCGCTTAAGGTTGGACTACTTGCCGACTTGGTTGGTATAATAGCTTCAGTCATTATTGTTACAATTGTATTTGGTTAAGCATTGTTGTAGCGTTAACATATTGTTAACGCTATTATTAATTATTGCGTAATGATGATAGAATAAGACTGTTTTCGAAAAAGGTTGTTGTTTTTACTTCTATTAAAAACAGCAAACTGTGAGAAGATAGCCAAAAATAAAGATGATTGGATGACGGAATCTATGGAACGACTACAAAAAGTAATTGCACAAAGCGGGATTACATCTAGAAGAAAAGCAGAGCAGTTAATTGTGGCAGGTAAAGTGAAAGTAAACAATAAAATTGTGACAGAGCTAGGAACAAAAGTATCATTACAGGATAAAATTGAAGTAAATGGTGTGAATCTAGAAAAGGAAATGCCCGTTTATTTTATGTTATATAAACCAAGAGGGGTTATTTCAAGTGTTACGGATGATAAAGGGAGAAAAGTGGTAACTGATTTCTTTACTGAAACTCCTGAACGTCTTTTTCCTATTGGAAGACTGGACTATGACTCAACTGGCTTAATCCTCTTAACGAATGATGGGGAATTTGCGAACTTACTTATGCATCCACGGCATGAAATAGAAAAAGTTTATACGGTCAAAGTAAAAGGTATTGTACAGAAAACGGATTTATCACAATTGCGTAAAGGTGTAAAAGAAGGACGGGATTTATTAAGAGCTGTTCGAAGTAAGATTATTTCTTTTGATAAACGAAGTAATAGTACAGTATTAGAAATTGTTTTAAACGAAGGGAAAAATAGACATATTCGGCGCATGATGCAAACAATTGGTTATCCTGTTACCAAATTAAAACGTGAGAGCTACGGACTATTGACTTTGCGTGGTTTACGTGTTGGCGAATTTCGGGCGTTGACACCGAAGGAAGTGAAACAAATGTGGAATCTTGCTACCAAAAATGTTAAACAATAGACAAATTTACCACTATGTTTACATGGTATAATAAGCTGGGGAGTGATTGAATTGAGCCTTGAACAAAGAAAAGCAAGCAAAAAAAATAAAAAACAAAGGCGGTTAATTTTTCGATCTGTAATCCTAGCGATTATGCTAGGTGCAATTGTATACGCTTTAGTTGCTAATTTTAATAAAGATAAGTCCATTTATGATGTTGGGGATGAAGCACCGGATTTTGAATTAAAACAAATTAATGAAAACAATGACCTTGAAACGATTCGTTTATCTGATTTTCGTGGAAAAGGTGTCATGCTTAATTTCTGGGCAACATATTGCAAACCTTGTGAAACAGAAATGCCATACATGGAAGAACTTTATAAAGAATACAAGGATAAAGGAATAGAAATCATAGCCGTCAACTTAGATGCAAATGAGTTTGTTGTTGATCGATTCATAGACAAATATAATCTAACATTTCCAGTACCTTATGATCAAAGAGATCAAGTAAGAGAAAAGTATCGAATTATACCACTACCAAGTTCTTTTTTTATCGATCCTGATGGTGTTATCGTTAGGAAGGTGGAAGAAAGTTTATCATTAGATAAGTTAGAAGGTTACTTACAGGAAATACAACCAAAATAAATGTTATCGTTGTGAGGGATGAACATGAATAGAATAAAATGTGAATGTGGACATGTGAATCCAGAAGGTACTGTACTTTGTGAAGCATGTGGAAAACCGATAGAAGGAAACCAACATATTGACGGTAATGATGGTAAAAACATATTAAATATGCGGTATGATGGTACGGCGAGGCGATCATTAACATATCGCAAATCATTCGTTGATAAAGTTTGGGGTTTCTTTTCTTCCGTTAAGGTTGGTGTGTGGCTTATTGTTATCGCATTGGCTGCATCAGCACTCGGAACTATTTACCCGCAAAGGCCACATATACCTGCCAATGCAATATCGCGTGATCCCGCTATTTTTTATGAGCAAACGTATGGTGTCACTGGTAAAATTTATTACCAATTAGGCTTTTATGATTTGTATGGATCATGGTGGTATATGATTCTTATTGCACTTATTGGTGTTTCATTAGTTATTTGTAGTTTGGACCGTTTTGTACCCTTGTATCGTGCCCTAAAAAAACAAAAGCCAAAACGTCATGTTACTTTTGTCTCTAGACAGCGCTTTGTTAGTGAAACAGAAAATGTAACGGGTGAAGAAATACAAAAGGTAAAAGAAAGCTTACATAAACAGCGTTATAAAATTAGCGAAGAAGATGGCCACATATTGGCGGAAAAGGGACGTTTCTCACGTTGGGGTCCTTATGTGAACCATATCGGTTTAATTATTATTTTAATTGCAGCATTACTCCGCCAAACTCCATGGTTTTTCCTTGATGAATATGTATGGGTTCGTGAAGGAGAGCAAATCGTTATACCAGGAACAGATGGTGAATACTATATCGAAAATAAAAAGTTCATCTTAGAATTGTACGATGAAAGTGATGAAAAGTTTCGTGACGCCTTACAAAAACAGGGTGAGTTAGTACCTAAGAATTTCCAAACAAATGCTGTAATTTATAAAAAGAATGACGATGGTGTAATTGGAGCAGAATCGTCACTAGATAAAGTAATTGAAGATCAAATTCGGATGAATCACCCACTGAAGTTTGATGGATACACTTTATATCAAGCGGGTTATCAACTTGATGAGTTTAGCACAATGTCATTTAAAATACATAAAAAAGACGATTCTGACGCGAAAGAACTCGCTTCATTTACGGTGGATTTAACAAATCCAGAAAAAGAATATGATTTAGAAAACGGTTACCGTGTAAAAATGGGGGAATTTTATCCTGAATACTATTTGGATAATGGCGAGCCACGCTCAAAATCAAAATACGTTCGGAATCCGGCATTTGTTTTCTATATTTATGCACCAGATACAAGTCAGCCTGAAGTAAGCTTTATCGGGATAGGACGAAATATTGCTGCTGATGATAATGAATATAAACTTGGTATCATCAACTATACAACACATGATGTGTCTGGATTAACTGTTCGAAAGGATTACACATTGCCATTATTTGGTCTAGGTGCGCTTATCTTTATGATTGGTGTTATTCAAGGTATGTATTGGCAACACCGTAGAGTATGGATTCATCCACAAAACGGTAAAGTCATTGTTGCGGCACATACGAATAAAAATTGGTATGGGTTACGAAAAGATATTGAAAAAGCAATATCTCAAACTACCATACATGAGGTAATTGATCGACAAGAATTGGATCAACGCAATGAGACCAAAGGAGGAAAATCATGAACTTATTACAATTAAGTAGTGCGATGCTATATACAGCATTCATTTTATATTTAATTGCCACTGCCTTTTTTGGGGCTTCCATTAAGGTGAATAAAAAAGAAAATAAGAAAAGTCTGTCAGGAACAATTGCCATTACGCTAACGCTTATTGGATTTGCTGCACAGTTAGGTTATTTTATTGCAAGATGGATATACAGTGGACATGCTCCAGTAAGTAATATGTTTGAATTTGTAACTGCATTTGGTATGGCAATCGTTTTAGCGTTTATTATCTTATACTATATGTATGAGTTATCTGTTCTTGGACTATTTGCTTTACCAATCGCAATGATTATCATTGCGTATGCAAGTATGTTTCCAACGGAAGTGGCTCCATTAGTTCCATCATTGAAAAGCCATTGGCTATATATTCACGTTACAACTGTGGCACTTGGAATTGGTATTCTATCAATAAGTTTTGTTGCTGGGCTGATTTACTTAATCAAGGGTATCGATCAATCAGTTGCAACAAAAAGAACAACGTGGTTAGAAATCATATTGTTTCTTTTAGTAGTTTTTGTAGGTTTTTGTATCGTAACCGTAACGTTTGAAACGCTTGATTATCATGCGGAGTTCGAGTATGTAGAAAATGAAAATACAATCGTAACGGACTATCATATGCCACCACTTGTTTCACCTAAAGGTGGTACATTATTAACGGAAAATGTGATGAAACCATTCATTAGTGCACCTGGCTGGATGCATGGCAAAGACGCTGGTAAGAAGTTTAATACGTTAGTATGGTCCCTCATTGCTGGGGCAATTCTTTACTTATTAGCGCGGGTTGTTTTACGTAAACGAATTGGTGCTGCAATTCAACCGTTACTAAGTAAAGTAAAGCTTGATTTATTGGATGAGATTTCTTATCGTGCTGTTGCAATCGGTTTTCCGGTCTTTACACTTGGCGGGTTAATTTTTGCAGCGATATGGGCACAAATTGCATGGGACCGCTTTTGGGGTTGGGATCCAAAAGAAGTATGGGCACTTATTACATGGTTTTTCTACGCTGCATTTTTACATTTACGCCTTTCACGCGGCTGGCATGGTGAAAAATCTGCATGGTTATCCATAGGTGGATTTGCTATTATTATGTTTAACCTTGTAGGGGTTAATTTATTGCTAGCTGGATTACATTCTTATGCATAATGAAAATAAATAATAGATATACTGAAAAAACATAGCCCTTCCTTTTAGCTATGTTTTTTCTACATATTTAAACGTTTTCGTAGTATATATAGTTTGTTCTTACGAGTTAATTGTAATTTTAAAGAAAACAGGAGTTTATGCCCCGAAGTAAAAATAGGGGAGAAAGTTGGTAAGCTTTTGCAAGTTAAATGTAAAGAAAATAGCATTAACATGCATTATTACCAACCTTTTAACTAAATGAAAACGTATCTTTTCTTTATACTTTTTAAATAGGTTCGTTTATAATTAATATAGAATGCCTAAAGGGGGATTATGATTTATATGGAACAAGATATAAAAATTTTAGTTGTAGATGATGAAGAACGAATACGCCGCCTCCTAAAAATGTATTTAGAACGTGAAGAATTTATAATTGAAGAAGCGGAAAATGGCAGAGATGCTTTAGAAATGGCACTTCAAAATGATTATGACTTAATTTTACTAGACCTCATGATGCCCGAAATGGATGGTGTTGAGGTATGTGAGGAATTAAGAAAGGAAAAAACGACTCCCGTTATTATGCTGACGGCTAAAGGGGAAGAAGCTAATCGTGTCCAAGGCTTCGAAGTTGGGACTGATGATTATATCGTAAAACCATTTAGTCCACGGGAAGTTGTATTGCGTGTAAAAGCATTGTTAAGGAGGGCCCAAACTTCAAGTTTTGATCACACAGATACGCAAGCAAAGAATATTTTGGTATTTCCTCATTTAACAATTGACCATGATGCCCATCGTGTCACTGCTGATGGACAAGAAGTTAATTTAACACCTAAGGAGTATGAACTATTGTGCTTTTTAGCTAAATCTCCAGATAAAGTATTTAATCGTGAGCAATTGCTAAAAGAAGTATGGCAGTATGAATTTTTCGGTGATTTACGTACAGTAGACACACATGTAAAACGTTTACGGGAAAAATTAAATAATGTATCAAAAGAGGCTTCGAAAATGATCGTAACGGTCTGGGGGGTCGGATACAAATTTGAGGTAGATGATTTGTAATGTTTTGGAGAAGTGTTGTTGGGAAACTAGCCATAACCATTTTATTGCTAGTTTCTTTTGTACTATTTGTACTTACCATTTTGTTACTAGAATTTTTTGAAGGGTTTCATATCGAAGAGGCTGAAAAAGATATGATGCAAACTGCAACAAAAGTTTCTGTGATGGTTGAACAATATGAAGATCCATCATTAATTGTTGATACGACAAAGCGGATTAAAGACCCTGCTAGTAAAGTTGTTATCTTTTTTTCAAATCGTGAAATATGGGTTTCCGGAAGCGATGATCAACATTTAACGAAAGTTCCAGATGCATGGTTTAAGCGAGAGTCTAATTTACAAGCGGTTTTAGGTGAAAATCATAGTGTAAAAAAACAGATAGGTTTACCAGATACGGAAATGGGTGCATTAGTTGTAGGAATTTCCACAAACAATAAAGATGCAGCTGTTTTTGTGTATCAGTCCCTGTCCGTTATTAATCAAACAAAAGCTGAAACAACTAAGATTATTTTACTTGCTGCAGGTATTGCGATTGTACTAACGGTTATTTTTGCATTCTTTTTATCGACAAGAATTACGTCCCCATTGATAAAGATGCGAGAAGCAGCCTTTGACTTAACAAGAGGTGAGTTTAATACAAAAGTACCAATTTTAACACATGATGAAATTGGTGAACTTGCCATGGCATTTAATCGAATGGGAAGACAGTTAAAGTTCCATATCAATGCGCTACGTCAAGAAAAGGAACAATTATCAAGTATATTAAGCTCAATGGCTGATGGGGTAATTACATTGAGTCGAAATGGTGAAATGATTGTTACAAATCCTCCAGCGGAACAATTTCTTGAGGATTGGTATTATGAACATAATATTAAGCGTGCTAATCAAGGTAATTTATTACCATTCGAACTAAGAGATATTCTTGAAGAAACTATCCAAGGGGAAAAAGAAGTATTAAAAGAGATTAGCTTGCAAGGAAGAAGTTGGGTCATGATCATGACTCCATTGTATGATCAAGCCTATGTAAGAGGAGCGGTAGCGGTTATACGTGATATGACGGAAGAACGTCGTCTCGATAAGTTGCGAAAAGATTTTATTGCCAATGTTTCCCATGAACTGCGAACTCCTATATCTATGTTGCAAGGATATAGTGAAGCAATTGTAGATGATATTGCCGAATCAAAAGAAGAAAAAAATGAACTGGCACAAATTATTTATGAGGAATCATTACGTTTAAATCGTTTAGTGAATGAATTATTGGATTTGGCACGTATGGAAGCTGGTCATATTCAACTTGATAAAGTTTCCGTAGAACTCAAGCCTTATATGGATCGGATAGTAAGGAAGTTTCGGGGAGTTGCCAATGACCATAAAATTGTGTTAAACGTAACATATGAAATAGAAAATGATTGGGCATTTTTTGATCCTGATCGTATCGAGCAAGTTCTCACCAATTTAATTGATAATGCAATTCGCCATACAGATAAAGGTGGCCTCGTTTCTATATCAGTATTATATAACGATAATATTTTGAAAATGATTGTCGTAGATAGTGGTCATGGTATACCTGAAGAAGATATTCCTTTTGTATTTGAAAGATTTTATAAAGCAGATAAATCAAGGACACGTAAAAACAAAAAAATCGGTACAGGTTTAGGCTTAGCAATAGCTAAAAATATTGTTGAAGCGCATCATGGCACGATATCTGTGAAAAGTAAGCTAGGGCAAGGTACGACATTTACATTTAAGATTATTTGCAAACATCAGGAAAATGAATGACATTAAATGTTGAAAATATAGCTCCTTCTTCAACAGGACGGAAGGGGCTATACCTTAATGAGAAGAAGGTACACAAGCGCAGTATGAACTCCTAATCGTGTTTAAGAGATATATTCGAAATTTTAATAGATTCACTAGGACATGCTTCGAACGCATCTATTACATCATCTATTAACTCCTCTGGTATTTCTTTTGTTCCTTTATTTTGGTCGATTGTGACATAAGCAAGACCCTCGTCATCATAATCAAAAATATCTGGCGCGCACAATCCACAGGAACCACAAGCAATGCATGTTTCTTTATCTACTTTTACATATTTAATGTTCATCTAACTCCTCCGTTGTAATAATCTATGAAATGTATGTACATTCTCCTAAAGTAGTTTATAATTATTGTAAAATGTCGTGAGTTGTTTTTCAATAAAAAAGTAAAGAGGGATAGATAGCTATGTACTTTGAACAAATACTTCTACATTGCCAAAGTAAAATTGGAAATGAACGTACTACTTCTGCTCTTTTTCATCTTTTAACAGGTAAAAAATCCATCCAGACGATTCACGATGCAAAATTATTCGGTTTAGAACAATATTTTGCTATATACAAGTCTTTACATCCTAACGTCTATCAAACATATGTAGATAAATTAATAAGTGACGGATACTTAGAAACAAACGATGTTCAAGTAACCTATACAACAATCACTAATCGTGGTCATGCATTTTTGCAACAACAACCTATTGAAATTTTTCGATATTTAAATGGAAAAAAGTACGAAAAAAAAGTGGAAGTCTTTTACAAAAGATTTTTGTTACTAATCCAAACCTTTACAAATACTAAAAAGGGAAACTTTAACTTTATATCGATTATTGATGATCAACAAACAATGTACTGGATAAAGGAATTTTATCATCAAAATAAAGGACAAGAAGAAAATGTACTCATGTCTATATATGAAGAGTTAGTAAGTCTACTAGCTCAGATAGAAAATGAAGCAGCGAGCATATTTGTTGATCAAATCACAAGCTATAAATCTTATGGTTTAAGTACGCACCAATTAAGCCAAAAGTATAAACGAAGTATAGAAGATATTTATTTGATTCATATAGGGGTTATTCACTATATTTTAGCACAAGTTGAAAATGGGAGTTATCCGGCTTTGACTAATATTGCCACAATACATGCACAAACGCCCTATAATCTTACTTTATCCGCTTCCAAAACTTTTGAATTAATGAAGCAAGGCTTTGAAGTAGCAGAAATAGCCCAAATTCGTAAGTTAAAATTAAATACAATTGAAGATCATATTGTTGAAATAGCATTATTAGATCAAAACTTTTCTATTACACCATTTGTTAATAGGAATCATCAAGAAGAAATTATGAATGCAATTAAGCAAAGTAACTCTCTTAGGTTAAAAAAAATTAAGAGTCTTGTCCATGAATCTATTCGCTATTTTGAGATTAGACTTGTTCTAACAAAAGTCAGTTCAAAAGGAGGGGAATAAATGGATAAGTTAGAGCAACAACTTGATCGTATCTTTCAATTTTCATCATTTCGAACAGGACAAAAGGAGATTATAGCAGATGTTTTAGAAGGTAAAGATGTGTTTGGTATATTACCAACAGGTTCTGGAAAATCAATCTGTTACCAATTACCAGCGGCACTATTACCCGGAACAACAATTGTGGTTTCTCCATTGATTGCGTTGATGCTAGATCAAGTAAAACAATTAAAAGCTAAAAAGTTTAAACGTGTTATTGCTTTAAATAGTTTTATGAATCCTGTGGAGCGTAATAGAGTTTATCATCAACTAGACCAATATAAATTAGTTTATGTGTCACCAGAGATTCTCCAACAAGCAGAGTTTTTATCTTGTTTGCAAAGAACACCTATTTCTTTATTTGTTATTGATGAGGCTCATTGCATTTCACAGTGGGGGCATGAATTTAGACCTGATTATATGAAGTTGCAAGAGGTAATCAACCTGCTAGGTCATCCACCAGTTTTAGCATTAAGTGCAACTGTGTCCCCGACTGTTAAACGGGATATTTATCAATCGTTAAATATACACATGATTGAACATATTTATCCAATTGATAGAGAAAATATTATTTTTCATTTTATGAAGGTTGATTCAGAACTGGAAAAACGACATCGTGTGAAAGAAATACTTTCCGATTATCGAGGGCCAACTTTGATTTATTTTTCAAGTCGCGTAACAGCAGAATTAATTTCGCAAACATTATCAGATGAATTACCACATTTAAGGATAGCTTTTTACCATGGTGGTATGGATCAGGTTGATCGTGTGACTATTCAGCAACAATTTATGAATGATCAACTAGATGTTATTTGTTGTACAAGCGCTTTTGGGATGGGAATTGATAAACGTAATATTCGACTTATTATTCATTATCATATTCCTGGACAACTAGAATCATTTATTCAAGAGGCCGGGAGAGCGGGGCGTGATGGATTAGAAAGCGTTAGTCTTGTATTATATATGGAAAATGATGAAGTATTACAAGCACATATGATTCAAAGTGAATTACCAACAGAAGAAATGATTAGAAGTTCATTCCAAAAGTTGTATGAGCTTGCACAAGCTAATGAAAGCATACCAACGGATGAACTTTTGATACAACAAATATTTCAGTTAAATGAAACGCAATGGAACTTTTTATACTTTCAACTAGAGAAACATCAAATTGTAAAAAATAAGCGGATTTATTTTGAAAGTGAAACTTGGCATGAGGTATTAGAAGCTACCATCCATATTCGTGAGAAGCGGTTTAAAATAAAAAGAAAGAAATTATTAGAAATGAAAACATGGATAACAGAAGAAGGTTGTCTCAGAGCCAATTTATATAAAGGTTTTCAAAAAGATTTTACAAAGCCTAAAAAATATTGTTGTAGTTATTGTGGTTTCGATTTAAAGCGGTGGAAACCTCCTATTAAACAGAAAAAAACTGAAGAAATATCTTCCTGGCAAACAAAGCTAGCTCAACTGCTCCTTGTTGAAGGAGGTTCAAAATGAGTCAATCAGATATAATCAAGAATCTTACCGATAGGGAAATTAAAAAGTCACTCATTCTTTCAAATGGCTTATTTTTATTCATAGCGCTAGGCGTAGGGCTGTTTTTATTTTCATCATGGCACCAATGGTTTGCATTATTTCATTGGGATTTAAAAGATATCGTGTATTATGGTGTATTGCCAGGAGTAATCATTGTATTGATTGATTTTGTCTTCATGTTCGTATTTGATAAAAGACATTATGATGATGGCGGAATAAATGAGCGGATATTTAAATCATGTCGTATCCCAGAAATTTTTCTGTTTACCCTTATGATTGCTTCCTGTGAAGAGGTTTTATTTCGAGGTGTCATACAATCATGGTTTGGTTTTATTCCAGCTAGTATTATATTTGCATTTGTTCACGTACGGTATTTGAAAAAACCATTATTAATTATTTCCATTTTCTTCGTTAGTTTTTATATAGGATATTTATTTGAGTTAACAGGTAATTTAATCTCGGTCATTACGGCACATTTTATCGTTGATTTTTTGTTGGGTTTGTTCATATATTTTAAAAAGTGAGGGATATCGATGATGGAAACAAAAGAAACAGTAGATCAGGCAGCACAATTAAGAAAACATATTAGTCATGAACAATCAACAGAGAGCCAACAAGAAAATAATGAATTACTAAAAATTGATATTTTAAAATTACCTCCAAGGAGTGAAGTACATAAAAATAATACACGGGGTATGAAGCTAAAATTTAGCAAACCATTGAAACGTTTATTTTTCACGTTCTTGTTATGTTTGATTTGTTTGTTTGGACTGTATTATATATGGGATAAAGGATATTTAAATGATTTGTTTATTCGCTAACTTGTAAGGCATTTTTGATGAACAAATTTTCATTTATGGTATGATTATTTTTATATGTGTTTCTTTTTAATACGATACTTAAAACAATTTAGGGCTTTTTAAGTTCAACAAATTGTGATGCAGCATATACTAAAAACAAACGATTTATTTTAAATAAAACGTAACAAATTGGTTAAAAGGAGGATGCTATGTGCGTATTGAAAGAGTGTCCGCAAATCAATTTACAATATTTCTGACATTTGATGATTTGATCGAACGAGGATTTACAAAAGATGATTTATGGTATGATGCGAAAGAAGTACGTAGCTTGTTTACAGATATGATGCATGAGGCAAGCTTTGAATTAGGTTTTGAATTAGAAGGTGAGTTAATCGTACAAGTCCACCTTATGCAAGCTCAAGGGATGCATGTAACCGTCACACAAAAGATAGAAGATGCAGATTGGGAAGAAGATTATATTGAAATGAAAGTAACGCTTGATGAAAGCGATGAATTTATATTCTCCTTTGCTGATTTTGAGGATATGATTAAAGTGACGGCTTATTTATCTTCTCTGTCTATTGAAGGTGGTACAGTGTATCATATGGATTCAAGATACTATATGTTATTTGAAGAGGAAGATTTAAAACAAAATAAAAAGGAAAATGTAATTGCAATCATGTCCGAGTTTTCCACACCAAGCATTGTTACTTCCTATCGTTTAAGTGAATACGGAAAAGTTATCTTCACTCATGATGCCGTGAAACAAATCAACACTTATTTTTTAAACAAAAATTAAAGTCGGATTCATTTTCGAATGAATCCGACTAAAAATGTAATGAAATAACTAGCTTGGTAAACGCTTACAAAAATGATGAAAGCTTTTAAAAAAATGTCACATATTATTGCAATATTATTATGAAAGTGTATACTAATGCTTGAGTATAGCATTAATATTATTTATGAATTTTTAGGAGGTTAATCCATGGTAGCCGATAAAGCAGCAGACTCTACTAAAGAGAAAAATACTGATACAGATTTGTTGATTTCAACTAGGACTGTCATAAAAACCGCATTAGAAAAGTTGGGTTACCCAGATGAGGTTTATCAATTGTTAAAAGAACCAATTCGCATGATGACAGTAAGAATTCCTGTACGCATGGATGATGGTTCCGTGAAGGTATTTACTGGATACCGTGCACAACATAATGATGCTGTTGGTCCAACAAAAGGTGGCGTAAGATTTCATCCGGATGTTACGGAAGATGAAGTGAAGGCGCTATCTATTTGGATGACATTAAAAGCAGGAATCGTTGATTTACCATATGGTGGTGGAAAAGGTGGTATTATATGTGATCCACGAGAGATGTCTTTTCGTGAGCTTGAAGGATTGAGCCGGGGATATGTTCGGGCGATCAGTCAAGTGGTGGGACCTACGAAAGATATTCCGGCACCTGATGTATTTACGAATTCACAAATTATGGCGTGGATGATGGATGAGTACAGTCGAATTGATGAATTTAATAGTCCTGGGTTTATTACGGGTAAACCAATTGTTCTAGGTGGCTCTCATGGTAGAGAATCTGCCACTGCAAAAGGCGTAACAATTGTAATTAATGAAGCTGCTAAGAAACGTGGATTAGATGTGAAGGGAGCACGAGTAGTTGTACAAGGCTTTGGTAATGCTGGTAGTTTCTTATCTAAGTTCTTGCATGACGCAGGTGCTAAAATAGTTGGGATATCTGATGCTTATGGTGCTCTGCATGATCCAGAAGGGTTAGATATAGATTATTTATTAGATCGACGTGATAGTTTTGGAACGGTAACAACCTTATTTGAAAATACTATTTCGAATAAAGAATTACTCGAGGTTGATTGTGATATTTTAGTGCCAGCTGCTGTCGAAAACCAAATTACCGAAAAAAATGCACATAACATCAAAGCAGATATTATTGTGGAAGCAGCAAATGGTCCAACCACTATGGCGGCGACGAAGATTCTTACAGAGAGAGGCAAATTACTTGTACCAGATGTATTAGCCTCAGCTGGTGGAGTTACAGTCTCTTATTTCGAATGGGTACAGAATAATCAAGGTTTCTATTGGACGGAAGAAGAAATTGATGAACGACTTCATACTACGATGATTAATGCTTTTGAAAATATTTATCATACTTCACAAACGAGAAAAGTGGATATGCGTTTAGCAGCTTACATGGTTGGTGTACGAAAAACCGCAGAGGCCTCGCGTTTTCGTGGTTGGGTTTAGTAGAATCGTTCTAACCATTTAAAAACTGGATAAATGACTAAAAAACTCTTATCATGTATATAGGATAGGAGTTTTTTATTATTAAAGTGGATATAAAGGAAGTGCAAATTATGTTGCAAAGGGAAGAAGTAATCATAATTGGAGGCGGACCTTGTGGGATGTCCTGTGCAATAGCATTACAAAAACAAGGGATTCGTCCGCTTATAATTGAAAAGGGGAATGTCGTTCAAACGATATACAAGTTTCCAACTCATCAAACTTTTTTTAGTTCGAGTGAAAAACTTGAAATTGGTGATTTTCCGTTTATTACAGAAAAACAAAAGCCAGTTAGAATTCAGGCTTTGGCGTATTATCGTGAAGTAGCCAAGCGATCAAACTTACGAATCAATACGTTTGAAAATGCATTAGAAATTGTGAAGCAAGACGATTATTTTATGATTAAAACCATAGATAATCAAGATAAGATAAAAGAGTATGCGGCAGAGCAAATCGTCGTCGCGACAGGGTATTATGATCAACCAAATTTCATGCATGTCCCCGGCGAAGATTTGGCGAAAGTATCGCATTATTTTAAAGAAGGGCACCCATACTATAATAAGGATGTTGTCATCATAGGTGGAAAGAATTCTGCGGTAGACGCAGCATTAGAACTACATCATGCAGGTGCAAATATAACCGTGTTATATCGTGGTGAAACGTACTCATCTAGTATAAAACCTTGGATTCTACCAGATTTCGAATCATTAGTGAATAAGGATATTATAAAGATGGTATTTCAGGCGCATATTGATAAAATTACGCATGAATATGTTTACTACCGAGTAAATGGTGAACAAAAAAAGGTGAAAAGTGACTTTGTATTTGCTATGACAGGCTATCGTCCGAATGTGGAATTGTTAAATCATGCCGGTGTCCATATCAACAAAGAAAATGGTAAACCACAATATAATGAGGAAACAATGGAATCGAACATAGATGGGCTTTATATAGCTGGAGTAGTTGCAGCTGGAAATAATAACAATGAAATTTTTATCGAAAACGGGCGATTTCACGGTCAATTAATTGCCCAAGCAATCAAAAATAAAAGATAGCAATATGCTATCTTTTATTTTTCTTCAAATTCTGAAACGATATGTTCGTATTCGGATTGTGACTCTAAGACTACCATCAGTTTTATCCGCGCTTTTTGGCCAGTTAAATCGCTTGCGAATATCATCCCCATTTCTTTTAGCTGTTTACCCCCACCTTCATATCCATATGTAGGCTGCACAATACCTTTATAACATCTAGATACTAGTACGATAGGGATATTCTTCGTTTGACAGCTCTGTAAAGCATGTACCATATCTTTCGGTAAATTACCTTGGCCAAGTGCCTCGATGACAATACCATCAGGATGACAGCTTAAAATTGCCTTAACTATTTCTCCATCCATTCCTGCATAAGCCTTTAGTAATAATACATTTTTGTTTATCGTCTTAATTGGATAAGTCGTTCGGTTTAAAATTGTATGGTGAAAAAGGACATGGTCTTTTGTAATAAGACCTATTGGACCGTACTGTGGACTTTGAAAAGTTGCTACATTACTTGTTGAAGTCTTCGTACAGTTTACAGCTGTATGTATTTCATCGTTCATTACAATTAAAACACCTTTTCCATTAGCATCCTCAGTTCCAGCAACTCGTATGGAACTTATTAAATTATATAAAGCATCCGATCCAACTTCATTACTTGATCTCATTGCACCGGTAATAACGATTGGTTTCGATGTCTCTATTACTAAATCTAAAAAATAGGCAGTTTCCTCTAACGTGTCTGTGCCGTGTGTGACGATGAATCCATCGAATTCTGTTAATCTATCCCTAATAAAGTTTGCAAGAGTCATCATATGCTGCATCGTGATTTGTGGAGATGGTAAAGAAAAAATTACTTTTTCACTAATATGTATTGATGGTTCAATTTTTAATGGAATCCCTAACAATGGATGTTGAGTCGTTTGTAATACTGCACCTGAATCTTTGTCTTCCAACATGGAAATTGTGCCACCTGTGTGAATAATTAATATCCTTTTCATTTACTTACACCTTCTATATAAATTTATGTATTCTAAAAAGCTGTGAAACATGGTAAGCTAAAATTAGTTTAAGTGAAAGAGGTTTCAAAAAATATGTTTGCACTATTATCTGCTGGATTAGCACCAACAGTTGCACTAATGTCATTTTTTTATTTCAAAGATCGCTATACTGAACCAATTGCACTAATTATTCGAACGTTTATTTTTGGTGCTTTATTAGTTTTTCCTATTATGTTTATTCAATATGCGTTTCAAACTGAAGGAATTACAAATGTGTTTGTTGAATCGTTTTTAATCATTGCATTATCGGAAGAATTCTTTAAATGGTTTATTTTTATATATGTTATATACCAACATACAGAATTTGATGCGCATTATGACGGTATCGTATACGCTGTCTCTATCAGTTTAGGCTTCGCGACAGTAGAAAATATTTTATATTTATTTGCCAATGGTATTGAATATGCATTCACGCGCGCTATTTTCCCAGTATCCTCCCACGCTTTGTTCGGTGTAATGATGGGTTATCACTTCGGAAAAGCAAAAATGCACCCAAAACATCAAAAAAGGAATATATTTTACGCACTCATCATTCCACTTTTGTTTCATGGTATCTATAATTTGATTTTAAAAACCATAATAAGTAAATGGCTTTTACTATTGATTCCATTTATGGTTATTTTATGGTTCATTAGTTTAAATCGCGTGCAAAGAGCAAATAGAGATGTATCGTAATCACTCCAATATAAGTTGCTACAATCCACAATCAAATGATATGTGGATTTTTTTGTAGATTATAAAATCATAAACTTTCTACCAAACGATGAATAAAATTAGTGATACTCCAAAAAATAGGTTTACAAAACAATAGGACTTTAGGAGGCAATCTAAATGGCAATAAAAAAACGTAGCTGCCTATTATTATGTATTATTATATGTTTTTTTTCAATTGGATTACAAGTACCTACACATAAGGCTCATGCATTTAGCTCTCAAATCATTCAAAGGGGAGCGGTTGGTGATGATGTCATAGAATTACAGGCAAGATTACAGTACATAGGCTTTTATCATGGAAAGATTGATGGTGTATTTGGTTGGAGTACGTATTGGGCTTTACGAAACTTTCAAGAAAAATATGGGATGGAAATTGACGGTCTAGCTGGTGCAAAAGCAAAACAAAAGTTAGTAAAAGCAAGTAAATATGACGAAAAGTATGTAAAGGACCAAATCAATAAAGGAAATACTTTTACTTATTATGGTGGTGTTGATTTAAAAAAACAAACGAAGCCAGCACAAAACAACCAAAATACAGCACCTAGTAAAAATACAAATACAGGAAATAATGCGAATACAACTACTACAGCAGTAAATGTTCCAAAAGGCTATTCACAAAATGATGTCAAGCTTTTGGCTAACGCAGTTCATGGAGAAGCAAGAGGTGAACCGTATGAGGGACAGGTTGCAGTTGCTGCTGTCATATTAAATCGCGTAAAAAGCGCAACATTTCCAAACACAGTAGCCGGCGTTATTTTTGAACCACGCGCATTTACGGCTGTATCGGATGGGCAAATTTGGTTAACACCGAATGAAACATCTAAAAAAGCAGTATTAGATGCGATAAATGGTTGGGATCCAACAGGAAATGCGCTATATTATTTTAATCCAGAAACCGCAACTTCAAGTTGGATCTGGAGCCGTCCACAAATTAAACAGATTGGCAAACATATTTTTTGTAAATAGAAAGGTTGGTGTCTCACTTGATTCGAAATATACTAATTGCCATATTAGCTGTTGGAATAGTAGGGATGGGCGTATGGGGTTATAAGGAACATAATGAAAAGAATGCTATTTTAATACAAGCAGAAAATACGTATCAACGTTCGTTCCATGAACTTTCCTATCATATGGATTTGTTACATGATAAGATAGGAACCGCTCTAGCAATGAATTCCCCAACAAGTCTATCGCCACAACTAATTGAAATTTGGCGTATAACATCGGAGGCGTTGTCAAACGTTGGACAATTACCTTTAACTTTATTACCGTTTAATAAAACGGAAGGATTTCTTTCAAACATCGGAGATTTTACGTATCGTACAGCGGTTAGAGATTTAGATACGGAACCTTTGTCAAAGAAGGAAATGCGAACACTTCGAGATCTTTACGGTCAAGCACATGATATTAAAAATGAGTTAAGACAAGTACAGCACCTTGTTTTAGATAATAATTTAAGATGGATGGATGTACAACTAGCTTTGGCAACACAAGATGAACAAGCTGATAATACGATTATTGATGGGCTAAAAACTGTTGAAAAGAAAGTAGAAGGCTATGCAGAAGGAAACGATGATTCTCCACTAATCGGACCAAATACGGAAGATCATACGTTTGAAAATGTGAAAGGAAAGAAAATTTCTGAACAGGAAGCTTTGGAACAGGGGCAAAGAATTTTTCATATAAAAGATACTAGCAAAGTAAAAGTTACTAAAACAGGAGATGGGGCAACAAATCCGTTATATAGCCTTTCGTACGAAGAAAATGATAAGCGGGCTTATATGGATATTTCCGAAAAAGGCGGGCATCCAATCACATTACTCGTAAATAGGACAATGGATGAGAAAAAATTAAGTTTGAATGATGGTTATGAAGCTGCAAGAAAGTATATAAAAAAATTAGGCTTAGATCAGATGGTTTTGTTACAGAGTGCGGAATATGATGATACTGGTGTATATTCTTTCATTTATGAGGATAATGGCGTACGGGTATACCCTGATTCAGTAGATGTGAAAGTAGCTTTGGATAATGGAGATATTATCGGTTTAACAACTCGAAACTTTTATATGAATCATAAGAAAAGAGATATACCACAACCAGAAATTTCGAAAGAGGAAGCAGAGCGTTCATTAAATCCAAATTTGAAAATACATGAAGACTTTGTTGCAATTGTAGAAAATGATTTAGGAAAAGAAGTATTAGTATATGAATTTCTAGGCACGCTAGATGATGATACGTATCGTATTTTTATTAATGCGAACGATGGAAAGGAAGAAATCGTAGAAAAACTAGGTCATGCAGAAATGAATTTTTCTGGCATATAAAAGTGTTAAAAGGAAAGGTAAATGACCTTTCCTTTTTTACTGTTTTCTGTAATAATTAGTGTATAGTCATTGTACAAGTGAATACTAATGATAAAAGCTGGTGAATTTATGAAGATTGGGCAACTATTAACGATTAAAGAAGTGGGGAAAGAAAGTGAAACAACGTACCATAGTAAGTTGATTGATGTAGATGAACAGTTTGTATTTATTTCACATCCTATTAATATCAAAACAAAAAAGTCTACATTCTTCCCACGTGAAACGGAGATTATAGCCTCTTTTGTTGATGAACAAGATGTTGTTTTTCAATTTGCAAGTAAAGTAATAAAACCTGTCAAAATACCAATACCGGTGATAGCCATTAAAAAGCCTACAAATGAAGATATTCACCGTATTCAACGTAGAAATTTTATGAGAATCGAAACAGCAGTAGACGTGGCAATACATAGTAAAAATAAGCAATTTTCACCTTTTACTACGATTACTCGAGATATTAGTGGGGGAGGACTCTCCGTTATCGTTCCACAAGGTGTTGATTTAAAAGAAGATGAACTTTTAGATTTATGGCTTGTGTTAGAATCAGATCAAGGTGAGCATCAGTATTTGAATTTATTAGGGCATGTTGTACGCATTCATTATGAACAAAAAGCGCGTATGGTTGCTTCGATAAAATTTGAAAATATATCAAAACTAAACCAAGAATTATTAATAAAGTTTTGCTTTCAAAAAGAGAGAGAAGCACGAAGAAAAGGTTTATATTCATAATGTATTTGATAAGTAAAATAAGAGGTGTTTTAATTGGAAAATTCAACATATATAAAAATTGCAATAGATGGACCAGCTGCAGCCGGTAAAAGTACGGTTGCAAAAAAGGTAGCGAAAAAGTTGTCTTACATTTATGTAGACACAGGAGCCATGTATCGGACCATTACATTAAAAGCGTTAAATGAAAATATATCTTTAGAACAAGAGGAACAGTTGGCTGCCTTACTAGCGCAAACTAACATAGAGCTTGTTTACAAACCAGATGGTCAACACGTCCTATTAGATGGAAAAGATGTGACAGAAGATATTCGCTCACAACAAGTAACCAATCATGTATCTATTGTAGCGAAACATCCATCAATTCGAAAACAAATGTTAAAACAGCAACAAGAACTTGCTGCAAAACGAGGGATTGTCATGGATGGCCGTGATATTGGTACACATGTTTTACCACATGCTGAATTGAAAATATTTTTAATTGCTTCAGCGGATGAAAGAGCAAGAAGAAGACATGAAGAAAATCTTCAAAAAGGATTTAAGTCTGATTTTGAACAATTAAAGCAAGAAATAATTGAAAGGGACCAACTAGACTCTGAGAGAGAGACTGCGCCACTTGTAAAAGCTCCAGACGCCATTGAAATAGATACTACTTCAATGTCGATAGATGATGTTACGACACGGATTTTGGATGAGGCAATACGGATTTTGGAAAGTAATGCTAGCGAATGACATTATATAGATTTGCTAAAAGGATTGTTGCCATCATCTTTTTTCCGCTTTATCGTATTAAAGTAGTTGGCCGTGAAAATATTCCTAAAAATGGCGCTGTGATTATATGTTCTAACCATATTTCTAACTTAGATCCACCTGTAGTTGGGATAACTTCATCTCGAGATATTTATTTCATGGCAAAGGAAGAACTATTTGATAATAGGTTTTTAAATAAATTATTAACAGGTATCAATGCTTTTCCAATAAAACGCGGGGCAAGTGACCGACAAGCATTGCGAAAAGGGATGAATATATTAGCAGAAGGGAAGACGCTTGGACTCTTTCCAGAAGGGACAAGAAGTAAAACCGGGAAGTTGGGAAAACCACTACCAGGGGTCGGTTTTTTTGCGCTAAAATCAAAAGCAGTCGTTATTCCATGTGCGATTAAAGGTACTTATAAACCCTTTCATAAAACCGTTGTAACATATGGAAAACCAATGGATATGGAAGCTTTACGTGCCCAAAAAGTAAATGCAAAACAAGCAGCAGATGCAATTATGGATGAGATTCAGATTTTATTACAATAGGAATAGAAGTAAATATTGCTTGACAAACAAAACGGATTATTGGAACTTATAATTAAGGGATAAGATAACATAAAAACAGAAGATCGAAACGGACTCATTTTATTTAAATAATGAAAGACGTTTTTGGTTTCTAAGGAGGACATAATCATGAGTGAAAATGCGAATGACTTTCCAAATTTACAAGTAGGCGAAACAGTTAAAGGACAGGTTGTTAAAATTGAAGACAGCCAAGTATTAGTAGACATCGGTTACAAAACTGAAGGAGTAATACCTTTACAAGAACTATCCAATTTATTTGTGAAAGATATGAATGAAGTTGTGAAATTAGGTGATGAACTCACATTAATTATTAAAAAAGTGTCAGATGATGAAGTAATCCTATCGAAAAAGGCAGTAGATGCAGATAATGCTTGGAAAGATTTAGAAGAAAAGTTAGCAAATGATGCAACATTTGATGTTACAATAAAGGAAGTTGTCAAAGGCGGATTAGTAACTGATGTAGGCGTACGAGGATTTATTCCTGCATCTATGGTAGAAACCCATTATGTGGAGGATTTTTCCGGTTATGTAAATCAATCATTATCAGTAAAGATTGTCGATCTAGACCGTGAAAAGAACCGAATTATCCTGTCACATCGTGCAGTTATTGAACAAGATGCCTCCCAGAAGAAAGCAGAACTATTGGATTCCTTAGCACAAGGCCAAGTATTGGAAGGTACAGTTAGTCGTATTACAGACTTTGGTGTTTTTGTTGATTTAGGTGGAATCGATGGTCTTGTACATATTTCTCAATTGGCACATGAACATGTTGATTCAGCTACAAACATTGTAACAGAAGGTGAAAAGGTGAAGGTTGAGGTACTTTCCGTTGATCGTGAGAACGAGCGTATTTCACTTTCAAGAAAAAATACGCTACCTGGACCTTGGGATCGCTTAGAGGAGGATATTCATGCAGGTCAAGTGTTAGAAGGTATAGTGAAAAGGCTTGTAAATTTCGGGGCTTTTGTTGAAGTAAAACCTGGTGTTGAAGGTCTTGTACATATTTCGCAAATTGCCAATCGCCACATCGGGACACCTCAAGAAGTATTAAAGGTTGGTCAAAAGGTCAATGTAAAAGTGCTCGACATAAATGTACAAGATGAACGCCTATCATTAAGTATTCGTGAAATTGAAGAGGAACAAGAAGCAAAGGAATTTAAACAATACGAAAAAGAGGATGACCATACGAGCTTCCAGCTTGGCGATCTGATAGGAAATAAATTAGATAAATATAAATAATTAAAATGAGTGAGTCTAACGGTATAATAGACTCACTTTTTTAAACAGCTGTTTAAAACCACGCTTCATCCGTCATACTATACATAGTAAACGAAATGTAAAATTCGGAGATGGGACTATGAATAGTGGATTGTTATTTTTATGGATTGCTTGGATTTTATTTATTATTGTATACTTTTTTATGGATAAAGCTAAAAAAAGAACTTTTTTAATTACATGGATTTTATTAATTATTTGCTCATCAAAAATATACGTTACTGTTTCAAATATTAATTTTTCATTCGCCTTTTTCATCCTATTTTTCGGTTGTTTCCTTATTTATTTCGACGTTGTTAAACAGGTTTTTCATTTGGCAATTGGCTTAACAGTCATGGTGGCTTATGCAAGTATTTTAATTTGGGAACAAGAAGCGCCAATTTGGTTATTGTTCCCCCGAATGATATTCATTCCATGTATAATCGTTGGTATTACCTATTTTCTATGTACAGAACATACTAACAGGTTGGCTGTTGTAGTAATTGGATTATGTGGTGGGGAGTTATTATATGCTCTTATCCTATACAGTTATAATTTGCCGTATATTATTGGAGCAATGTATTTCTTTGATACATTATGTGTAACAGTTTTATTCACGACTTTCCTGAATTTTTGGATGCAAATGAAACGATATTTACTTGCAAAATTAAGAGGTCATTATCCTTTTTAAAAAGTACAGAATGTCTATAAATTGTAAAATGTTGCGTTGTTAAACATGAATAAAAATTGTTAATCACAGTAACTTTTGCTAAAATGAATAAAGTTAAAATGTAAATAGAGAAAGGATGTTCCTTTCATGAGGAAACCTGTTGTCGCAATAGTTGGTAGACCGAATGTTGGAAAGTCAACTATTTTTAATCGCCTTGTAGGCGAAAGAATTTCAATTGTAGAAGATAAGCCGGGAGTAACAAGAGACCGGGTATACGCACAAGCAGAATGGTTAACTGTTTTATTTGACCTCATTGATACAGGTGGTATTTCAATGGGGGATGAGCCACTATTAGATTTAGTTCGTCAGCAAGCAGAAATTGCAATTGATGAAGCGGATGTTATCATCTTTTTATTGAATGGAAGGGAAGGTATTACATCAGCAGATGAGGCTGTTGCAAAGATCTTATTCAAATCAAAAAAACCAGTTGTTTTAGGAGTAAATAAAATAGATAATCCTGAGATGCGAAATGAAATTTATGAATATTATGCGTTAGGTTTTGGAGAGCCATATCCGATTTCTGGTGCCCATGGGCTTGGATTAGGTGATTTACTAGATGATGTTGTTAAACATTTTCCTTCTTTCGATGAAACAGATGAAGATGACGAAACGATACATTTCAGCTTAATAGGCCGACCGAATGTGGGTAAGTCTTCATTAGTGAATGCGTTATTAAATGAGGAACGTGTAATTGTTAGTGATATAGAGGGAACAACACGTGACGCTGTAGACACACGATTAGATCGCGATGGACAAAGTTATGTTATTATTGATACAGCAGGTATGCGTAAAAAAGGTAAGGTGTATGAAGCTACGGAAAAATATAGTGTACTTCGGGCACTAAAAGCAATTGAACGTTCGGATGTTGTGCTAGTTTTAATTGATGCAGAAACTGGTATCCGTGAACAAGATAAACGCATTGCTGGATATGCACATGATGCAGGACGTGCGGTCATTATTGTTGTGAATAAATGGGATACTGTAGATAGTAATGAAAAAGCAATGAAATCGTTTGAAGAAAACATACGTACTCACTTTCAATTTTTGGATTATGCACCTATTGTGTTTTTATCTGCAAAAACAAAAAAACGTATTCATACATTATTACCAGAAATTCGAATGGCAAGTGATAACCATGCTAAGCGAGTACCGACAAACGTGTTAAATGACGTCATTATGGATGCTATAGCTTTAAATCCAACTACAACATTTAAAGGAAAACGATTAAAAATATTATATGCTACACAAGTAGCGGTGAAGCCACCTTCATTTGTTATTTTTGTTAATGATCCTGAGTTATTACATTTTTCATATAAACGATTTTTAGAGAATAAAATTAGGGAAGCTTTCGGATTTGTTGGTACACCAATTAATCTTTTTGCTAGAAAGCGTCAATAAGGAGGAATGAAATTGACTACTAAAGTTGCTGTGTTAGGTGCAGGCAGTTGGGGAACAGCTTTAAGTATTGTATTAGCTGATAATGGTCACGACGTAAGACTTTGGACATTTCGGGAAGAGCAAGCAAATAAAATTAATGAAACACATAAAAATGAGCAGTATTTGGAAATTATGATTCCAGAACAGATTAAAGCTTATTACGACTTATATGAAGCGATAAAAGATGTAGAAGCAATCGTACTTGTTGTTCCTACGAAAGCTATTCGTGAGGTTTGTCAAAACTTAAGTGAACAATTAGAGCATAAACCAGTTTTAATACATGCCTCCAAAGGTATTGAGCCCGGTACTTTAAAAAGAGTCTCCCAAATGATAAGTGAAGAAATGGAACAATATAGCTATGATGATATTGTCGTATTATCTGGTCCTAGTCATGCAGAAGAAGTAGCTATGCGGCAACCAACAACGGTTACAGTTGCATCTCTCTCTGAGGAAAATGCTAAACAGGCACAACATCTGTTTTTTAATGATGCATTTCGTGTTTATACAAGTAATGACATGATTGGGATTGAACTTGGTGGAGCATTAAAAAATATTATCGCACTAGGAGCCGGTATTTCCGATGGATTAGGCTATGGAGATAATGCAAAAGCTGCATTAATAACGAGGGGACTTGCAGAAATTACGCGACTAGGTACTTCACTGGGAGCAAATCCATTATCTTTTTTGGGGCTTTCAGGTGTCGGTGATCTCATTGTTACGTGCACAAGTGTACATAGTCGAAACTGGCGTGCAGGAAACTTGCTAGGAAAAGGTAAAAAATTGGACGACATCTTAGACCAAATGGGAATGGTTGTAGAAGGTGTTCGAACTGCAGAAGCAGCCTATAAATTTGCTGAAGCTGAAGGTGTAGAAATGCCAATTACATATGGAATCTATCAAATCTTATTTGAGGATAAGAAGCCAAAAGATATAGTAGAGCAGTTAATGAATCGCGATAAGAGGGAAGAAATGGATGCATTAGCCTCTTTAATTAGGAATAGAAATACACGATAACAACTTACGTTCACCTTGCATATAATATTTCGAATGACGATGCAAGGAGGCGAGTATGTGAGTAACCAAAATCCATTTGAGAAAATTAAGAAACAAGCGAATTTAAGTCCCAATGAAATATATAAGGTGGCTGATTCTGTAAAACATGCTGATTTTTCAGATGAACGAACTGTAAGACAGTTAATCCGTCAATTAGCTCAAATGGCAAATAAGCCAATATCAAAAGATAAAGAAGACCAGATAGTTAGTATGATCACATCAAACAACATGCCGATGGATATGCAGTCTTTAAATAAACTATTTAAAAAATAGTCATATCTGGGCAAGTGAGGATACAAAATAGAACTTCCTCGCATAAAATACAACGCACAAGCATTCATGGATAGAGTTGCATAGGGATTATTTAGTCAAACCGAGATAAAGATAGCCCCACTTTATTTCGGTTTTTTATTGTGTTAGACAAGCTTATACAACTTTCAGCACAAACACATATTATTCATCGTTGTTGTTTTGATTATGTTATAATAGGCGGTGCAACATTATGTAATAAACTAGGAGTGAAGTACATGTCTACAGCAGGACTAAAAGAGATCATTTCTTTTGGTGGAATCGCTCTCTTAATTTTGGCTATAGTATTTATTGAATTAAGCAGGAAAAAATTAAAAGGATTTATTGCTTCTGTCGTATCTTTACTCGCATACGTATGCCTCGTTATCGGTGCACTTATTGTATTTTATATCGTATTTAGTGGTCCGACACAGTAGTGTATGAAAGGGGTTTATAATGAAACGTACATATTTTAAAACTGCATTTTCTATACTTTTCGTTATTTTGTTGAGTGGCTGTTTATATCCTAATAGTGAATTAGAAAAAAATCAGGTTCCCAATGAAGTGCAGTTGGATTCAGTCCAAAAAGCTATTGAAACATATAAACAGCAGAATAATGGGCTTGTACCTATTAAGACTAAACCAATGGAAACACCTATTTACGAAAAATATTTGGTTGATTTTACAACTTTAAAGGAAAGTCATTTAATCAATGAAATACCGGGGAATGCTTTTGAAAATGGCGGGATTTATCAATACACAATTATCGATCCTGAAAATAAGCCAACTGTTAAGTTAATTGATTTACGTTTAGCTGAAGGTATCCGAAATATTAATGTAAAGTTAGAAATATATCGCGACCAACATTTATATCCACCTTTTGCTGAAGAAGTAGCACCAGGGTTATATACGATTGATTATAAAAAAATGGGTTTAGACCATGCACCTTACGTCAGAAGTCCATTTACACAAGAAAATTTACCAATTATTATGGACAAAGATGGAAATCTTTTTATTGATTACCGGATCGACTTATTTGATGCACTCCAAAAGTATGAACATACTTTTAAAGAAGGTGACGATATCCGAGAGATTTTAGTTCACCACTCACCATTTGTTCCTGTTTATTCTCTTCCGTACACAATAGATAAAAGCGGAGAACCAATTTTTTTAAATTAATTTATTTAGCATAATTAAACCCTTGTAACAATATATTGTTGCAAGGGTTTCTTTCATGCCTTTAGCTTTTCAACATGACCGTAACTATAAAAGGATAAAAAGACAATTAATTTTATTCTTTTAGCATATCAAGTCATATTTGGGTAGGACAACATCATAGACTTGTAATGTCAATTACTCGTAGCTTGTTCATGAAGAAATTGTAAGTGAGATCGGGAGGGGATTATTTGGAAAAGGTCGATATTTTTAAAGATATTTCAAAACGGACGAATGGCGATATTTATCTAGGTATTGTTGGAGCGGTACGCACGGGAAAGTCAACGTTCATTAAAAAGTTTATGGAACTTGTTGTCTTACCAAATATTGCTGACGAAAATGATCGCGTACGTGCCCATGACGAATTACCTCAAAGTGCTGCAGGAAAGACAATTATGACTACCGAGCCAAAGTTTATACCTAATCAAGCTGTAACGGTTAATGTAGAAGACGGATTAGATGTCAATGTTAGATTAGTAGACTGTGTAGGTTATGCAGTTGAAGGTGCTAAAGGATTTGAAGATGAAGATGGCCCAAGAATGATTCACACGCCATGGTATGAAGATCCAATACCTTTTCACGATGCAGCAGAGATAGGCACAAGAAAAGTTATCCAGGAGCATTCTACTATAGGGGTAGTTGTAACCACGGATGGATCGATAGGAGAATTTTCTAGAAGTAGTTACGAAGAAGCAGAAGCTAAAGTGGTAGAAGAGTTAAAGGAAGTAGGAAAACCATTTATCATGGTTATTAATTCAACGAGACCAACAAGTCAAGAAACGGAAATGCTTAGACAAGAGTTAACCGAGTTTTACGATATTCCTGTATTATCCATGAGTATCGAAAGTATGACAGAACATGATGTTTATAACGTACTAAGGGAAGCATTGTACGAATTCCCTGTATTAGAGGTTAATGTAAATTTGCCTAGTTGGGTAATGGTGTTACGTGAAACGCATTGGTTAAGAGAAAGTTACCAAGAGGCAATCCAAACGACGGTAAAAAATATAAAACGATTACGGGATGTAGATCAAATCGTACAAAACTTCTCTGAATTTGATTATATAGATAAAGCAAACATTGCGGGAATGGAAATGGGAGAAGGTGTTGCAGAAATTGATTTGCACGCACCAGATCATTTATACGATGAAGTATTAAAAGAGATTGTAGGAGAAGAGATTCGTGGAAAGGATCATCTGTTAGAGTTAATGCAGGACTTTGCTTTTGCAAAACGGGAATATGACCAAGTTGCAGGTGCCTTACAAATGGTAAAGCAAACTGGATATGGAATTGCTGCACCTCGTTTAGAAGACATGGAACTGGAAGAACCAGAAATTATTAGACAAGGTTCAAGGTATGGCGTACGGTTAAAAGCCGTTGCTCCTTCCATTCATATGATCAAAGTCGAGGTAGAATCAGAGTTTGCTCCAATTATCGGGACGGAAAAACAGAGCGAAGAACTTGTACGTTATTTAATGCAAGACTTTGAGGAAGATCCACTATCTATTTGGGAATCCGATATATTTGGAAGATCATTAAGCTCTATCGTTCGCGAAGGAATTCAGGCCAAGATTGCCCTTATGCCAGAAAATGCGCGTTATAAACTGAAAGATACGTTAGAGCGTATTATTAACGAAGGTTCTGGTGGCTTAATTGCCATTATCCTGTAAATTTTATTTAAAAATACTTTTTATAAGGCCTTATTTATAATAAAACAGCAACTACTCATATAGTTGCTGTTTTATTTTAGTTTGTTCTTAAAAATTCCCTTTTGGTGATTAAATCAGGCTTACAATTGCTATGATGAGTTTTTTTCATACACCAACTTAGTTTGCCGCTGATACACATTCGGCAAAACACTTTGTATGCTTAATGTATAGCGTTAGCCTCCAACGTACAGGACAAGCTATATTTAGCAGATAGACGAAGTACAAGGTTTGTACATAACGTTGACGTGAATTCATTGTGTGTATCAGTCGACGATTGTGAGTCTATATGTGGTAGGCTCGAATATAGTCAATATCCTCCTCGGAAAGTGAACTATATTTTTGTAGCTCTATTTATTCTAACGTTACTTTTTCGCTAACAACAACCATAAAAATTAAAAGCACAACTTGTGAAAAAAACAATTTTTATTTTTTTAAAAAATAGCAGGACTTTCCTTCTTTATGTCGTATATTGTTTATGATAGATAAAATTACATAAAAATATATGAAAGCGATTAAATTGGAATAAATTGTTACAATCTCTTTAAAATATGATAAAAAAATAGTAGAAATGAGAAGTTTTTGTTGAATTTTATTCTGAACTCGGTTATTATAAGCCTTGTCGCCATTGAATTTGGTGCAACACGAGGTATAAAATCAGGCTAATTGGTGAACAAATGAAGATAGATTTTATTTGTTCTTTATGCTGAAGTTATTTGGGAGGAGGTGAATGTCATGAACAAAACAGACTTAATTAATGCGGTTGCTGATAAAAGCGAACTTTCAAAGAAAGATGCAGGTAAAGCGGTTGATGCAGTTTTTGAAGCTGTCATGGATTCACTTAGTAAAGGTGAAAAAGTACAATTAATTGGCTTTGGTAACTTTGAAGTACGTGAGCGTTCTGCTCGTAAAGGTCGCAATCCACAAACTGGAGAAGAAATTCAAATTCCAGCAAGTAAAGTTCCTGCTTTCAAACCAGGAAAAGCCCTAAAAGATGCCGTTAAATAAGGTGAATTTACATAGGGTATAAAAAGGGTGCGTTTAAACGCATCCTTTTTATTTTGATTTGAAATAACCACATTGTAATATGATATATAGTGATATCAAAGGATTACTTTTTCATATATAGTATAAATAGGCGTAAAAATATCGAATAAACAGGTAGGTGGTGGGTTTATGAGTGAAATAACAAATAAAACCGATTTTTTCGTAGTCAAGGCATTAGAAGATGGTGTGAATGTCATTGGCTTAACCCGGGGAACGGATACAAGATTTCATCATTCCGAAAAATTGGATAAAGATGAAGTGATGATTGCGCAATTTACAGAACATACATCTGCGGTAAAAATCCGTGGTAAAGCAATTATTCAAACAAGCCATGGAGAATTAAAAAACGAATAAAATCACGCATTTTGTCGTAACTTGTTATCTCATAGATGAAATTATGTTATAATAGCAAAAGTTAGCTTGGATTGGTTGAAAGGGCATAGGTGAAAAAAGTGATAACTGGAATAGAGATACGAGATTTAAAATATTTACTAGCAGAGAAACTTAAACATTCTTACATGGATCAACACATTCAAAAAGTTTCAATCGATGAAGATAAGCTGTTTTTCTTACATGATGTCATGTTAAATGTAAACTTGCCCTTAGAAACGAAACAAACTTATATAGTGACAACAATGCTTATCCAAATAGCATTAGATACACATGACCTGGTTACGGATAAAATGTACGATGAACATGAACAACAATATATTGCGCAACAACTTTACGTGTTGGCCGGAGATTATTATAGTGGTATGTATTATTTGATGCTTTCGCAAATAGATGAGGTGTCATTAATTCAAAAACTTGCGAGTGCGATTCGCGATATTAATGAGGCGAAAATGAAGCTGTATTATAAAGAATTTCAAACGTTTCAAGATTTTTCTACCCTTGTTAAACAAATAGAAGCTCCATTATATGTACATATTGCCCAATTTATAAATAAGCCGTATTTGAAGAAAGTTATTGAAGAATGGTTATTTTTAAAAAAGCTTATATCCCTTGCTCATCATTCGAACAATCGTTTAATGAATCATCTTGATTTTCAAGAAATCTTAAAAACTGTTCCTGGGATTAAAACTGAAATACTGAAAAGTTTTGCTATACTTGAGCATCTTATAAATGAACTACCACGAGAACATGAACGTTTTAAAAACTATTTAAGTAATTTTTTAAACCATCGGAAAACATGGGAGATGATTGGCAATGAATGAACAGTCAAAAGAGGAACGTGTGCATCATGTATTTGAAACAATATATGGCCGTTATGATTCCATGAATTCTATTATTTCATTTCAGCGACACAAGGCTTGGCGCCGGGATGTTATGAAGCGAATGAATGTTAAAACGAATGGAAGAGCACTTGATGTATGTTGCGGAACGGGTGATTGGTCCATTGCTTTAGCGGAAGCAATGGCAGAAGGGGAAGTAATTGGTCTTGATTTTAGTGAAAATATGCTGAAAGTCGCCAAAGAAAAGACTAACAATCTAAAATTAAATAACATTTCATATGTTCATGGCAATGCAATGGAACTCCCATTTGCTGATGATTCATTTGATTACGTTACAATTGGTTTTGGACTCCGGAATGTACCAGACTATATGAAAGTTTTAAAGGAAATGTATCGAGTAGTAAAACCTGGGGGTATTGTAGTTTGTTTGGAAACATCCCAACCAACTATTCCGGTTTATCGTCAATTATATTATTTTTACTTTCGTTTTATTATGCCATTATTTGGGAAGATTTTTGCAAAGAGTTATAATGAATATGCATGGTTGCATGAATCAGCAAAAGACTTTCCGGACAAGAATATATTAAAAAAGATGTTTTTAGAAGTAGGTTTTTCAAAAGTTAATGTTAAGAGTTATACTGGTGGTGTATCTGCCATGCATATGGGCATTAAATAATTTATTATTTGGCAAAAGGTGAATGACATGAAATTAGCCAGAACATATAGTTTTTTAAAAAAAGAATTGGATTTGATTGAAGAAGAACTAGGCACAGTTATCCAAGCAGATCATTCCGTATTACGAGAAGCATCTACACATTTGCTTAAGGCAGGCGGGAAAAGGATTCGACCTGCTTTTGTTTTGCTTTCCGGTAAATTAGGGGAAAAGTATGACGCTGAACAAATAACTATCATTGCTGTTTCGTTAGAACTTATTCATATGGCAACACTTGTACATGATGATGTGATTGACCATGCTGATTTGCGTAGAGGTAAGCCCACTGTAAAAAAACAGTACAGTAATCGGGTTGCAATGTACACAGGTGATTACATTTTGGCAAGAGCACTTGAAACGATAACAAAAATTAATAATCCAGCTGTACAGCGTTGTTTATCACATACGATTGTTGAAGTATGTGCTGGAGAAATTGAACAAATGAAATATAAATATAAATGGGACCAAAACCTCCGTGTTTATTTACGTAGAATTAAACGGAAAACAGCATTGCTAATTGCAACAAGTTGTAAATTAGGAGCTATTGCAGCAGGATTAAATCGTAAGCAAGTTTTGCAGATGTATAAATATGGTTATTATATTGGGATGTCCTATCAAATTATTGATGATATACTCGACTTTACTTCCAATGAAAAGGAACTCGGAAAACCAGCAGGTAATGATCTCATACAAGGCAACATTACATTACCTGTTTTATATGCACTTCAAAATAAATCTTTTCAACAAATGATTCAAGATCTTTTTTTAACAAAAGAAGAAATAAGTGAGAATCAGATGAAGGAAATCATAACAAAAATTAATGAGTTAGGTGCTATTGATTATTCGTATCATGTAAGCAACTTGTATCTGGAAAAAGCGTTAACAGTTTTAAATGATTTCCCGAACTCAGATGCGAAAAAAGCATTAGTAAATATTGCGTTATATATTGGAAAAAGACGTTTTTAGTGTTTATTGTTGTGAATTCCTAAGAACTTTGATAAAATTTTATCGGCATTAATACATAATTTATTAGGGGTGTAAAAATGGAGAAAACTTTTTTAATGGTCAAACCAGACGGTGTACAACGTAATCTAATCGGTGATATTGTTAGTAGATTTGAGCGTAAAGGTTTTAAGCTTGCTGGCGCCAAATTGATGCAAATTTCAGATGAGTTGGCGAAAGAACATTATGGAGAACATAAGGAACGTCCATTCTTCGGGGAATTAGTAGACTTTATTACTTCAGGCCCAGTTTTTGCAATGGTATGGGAAGGCGAAAATGTCATAAAAACTGCTCGAGACATGATGGGAAAAACAAATCCAGCTGAGGCAGCTCCTGGAACAATCCGCGGTGATTTTGGTGTAACAGTAGGTAAAAACATCATTCACGGTTCTGACTCACCTGAAAGTGCGGAACGAGAAATTAATTTGTTCTTTAAAAAAGCAGAATTAGTTTCTTACACAAAAATAAATGATGAATGGATTTATTAATAAATTTGCCTCCGTACAAACGGGGGTATTTTTAAACTATAAATGATAATCGAGGGACTACACCATGGGAGATTACAAACAATTTACTGTACAAATTAAACAAAAGCTCGGAATAGATCTATCCCTATATAAAGAAGCGCAAATGAAAAGAAGATTAACTTCTTTAAGGGAAAAACGGGGATATGAGAACTTCGCAGATTATTTTCAAGCCTTAGCAAAAGATAAAACATTGTTACAAGAGTTTTTAGATCGAATGACGATTAATGTATCAGAGTTTTATCGTAATCCTAAGCGTTGGGAAGTGCTAGAAAAGAAAATCATTCCAAATCTATTACATAATCGCAAAAAGGTAAAAATTTGGAGTGCGGCTTGTTCTACTGGGGAAGAACCATATAGTGTTGCGATGCTAATGAATGAGTATTTTCCAGATGTGGAGTTTGAAATTATTGCAACAGATATAGATGAAGCTGTAATTAGCAAAGCAAAACTAGGAATATACACGGAACAGTCCTTGCGAGATTTACCTGAGATAATGAAAAATAAATATTTTGTAAATAAAAATGGTGTTCATCATATAGATCCGGCAATTAAAAAACTTATTCAATTTAAAAGACATAATTTACTTGCTGACCCATACCCTAAAAATATTGATTTAGTCCTTTGCCGGAATGTATTAATTTACTTTACAGACGAAGCTAAAGATTATATTTATCATCAATTTAGTGAGTCTTTAGGTCCTAATGGTATTTTATTTGTTGGAAGTACTGAGCAAATTTTTAATGCAGATCACTATCGTTTATCTTTAATTGATACGTTCTTTTATCAAAAGAATAGCTGAATTGAAAACTCTTATCTAAACTATAGATAAGAGTTTTTTCATCAAGATATATTATTAGATTATGGAAAATACAACATGTATGATAATGATATGAATGATATGTATGAAGGAGAATTAGAATGATACGTTATCTTACTGCAGGCGAGTCTCACGGAAAGCAGTTAACTACGATTATTGAAGGAGTACCTGCAAAAATGACACTGCACCGTGATGAAATAAATGAATCATTATTGCGAAGACAAAAAGGATATGGTCGTGGAAGACGTATGCAAATAGAAACAGACCTTGTTGAAATAACGAGTGGTGTACGTCATGGAGAAACATTAGGTTCACCCATTTCATTAGTAATTACGAATGACGACTATCGACATTGGGAAAGTATTATGGGAGAAGACCCTATATCAGAAGACACGAAGTTGCGCAGGGTTGTTACAAAACCACGACCTGGCCATGCGGATTTAAATGGAGCATTAAAATATGGTCACCGTGATATGAGAAATGTTTTGGAACGTTCATCTGCACGAGAAACTGCAGCGCGTGTTGCCGCTGGTGCCGTTGCAAAAATATTACTGAGACAGTTGGGAATAGAAGTTTGTGGTTATGTAAAAGAAATAAGAGGTATTATAGCAGGGGAGAAAAATCAATTCACGATACAAGAAAAACAAGAGCTTTCCGAACAATCACCAGTACGCACACTTGATAAACAGGTAGAAAAGCAAATGATGGACGCCATTGATGAAGCAAAAAAAGCTGGCGACTCTATTGGTGGTGTTGCGGAAGTAGTAGTGGAGGGAATGCCTGCAGGAATAGGTTCATATGTTCACTATGATCGTAAACTTGATGGTAGAATTGCAGGTAGTGTAATGAGTATTAACGCTTTTAAAGGTGTGGAGTTTGGAATTGGATTTGAAGCAGCTGAAAAATTTGGCAGTGAAGTTCATGACGAGATTCTATGGAATAAAGAGCGTGGTTATTATCGCGCATCAAATCGATTAGGTGGATTTGAAGGTGGAATGACAACAGGGATGCCAATTATTGTAAAAGGTGTGATGAAGCCAATACCAACATTATATAAGCCATTGCAAAGCGTTGATATTGATTCAAAAGAACCCTTTCACGCTAGTATCGAACGGTCTGATTCATGTGCAGTTCCGGCGGCGGCAGTTGTGATGGAACATGTTGTAGCCTTTGAATTAGCACGTGCTATCACAGAACAATTCTCAAGTGATCATTTTCCTACGTTAAAGCGGGAAATTACTCAATATAGAGATAGGATTAGAAATTTCTAATGCAAAAACTACAAATAAACGCGACGACTCATATTTACCCAATATATATTCAAGCTGGAATAAGGCATTCACTTTCCGATTATATAGCGAAGGACTACGATAAAATACTCGTGATTACCGATGAAAATGTTGCTACGTTGTATTTAGCTGATATACGATGCAGTTTACATCATGAACAGGTCTATACAATCACTTTGCCCCCAGGTGAGCATGTAAAGCAATTGCAGACGTTCTATGACATCCATACAAAAGCGCTACAGTTCGGATTAACTCGTCAGTCATTGATTATCGCGTTAGGCGGAGGGGTTATTGGTGATCTAGCCGGTTTTGTTGCAGCAACATATATGCGCGGGATTGATTATATTCAAATGCCTACGACGATTCTAGCTCATGATAGTAGTGTCGGTGGTAAGGTTGCTATTAACCACGAGTATGGGAAAAATCTAATTGGTCAATTTTATTCACCGCAAGCAGTAATATATGATATGGAGACACTACAGACCCTTCCGCTTAAAGAGGTGCGTTCCGGTTATGCAGAATTATTAAAAGAGGCATTAATTGCTGAACCGACTCTTTATAACTCGATTTTGTCTATTAAAATAAATAATATTGTCGTGGAGCAATTAAAAATGCATGTTAGAAATGGAATCATGATTAAGGCTAATCTTGTTGAAAAAGATGAAAAGGAAGCAAACGAACGAAAGTATTTGAACTTTGGACATACGCTAGGTCATGCTTTAGAAACAACTCTAGGATATGGAACCCTGGCACATGGAGAAGCAGTTGCGATTGGCATTTTGTTCGCGATGTTTGTGAGCGAAAAAAAGCTTTCCGCGCAGTTACCGACTAAAGATATGTACAGATGGTTGTTAGATAATGATTATCCAATTCATTTACAGGAACTCTCATCAACTTCATTAGTTAAACAAATGAAGTTAGATAAAAAAGTTGTTAGTAATCATGTACAAATGGTTTTATTACAGGCTATCGGTGAACCTATTTTACAAAAAATGGATGAAGCAGAATTAGAAGGATTACTAGAACAATTTTTCAAAAAAATAAATAACGTATAATCGTGAAGAAACAAGGTGATCAAAATGCCTAAACAATGGAATAAGAAACCATTACGAGGTGAATTAAATGTCCCAGGAGATAAATCAATTTCACATCGCGCCATTATGCTAGGGTCGATAGCGCAAGGAATAACGACCATCACTAATTTTTTAGATAGTGAAGATTGCCAGCGTACTGTTGCTGCATTCCAATCGTTAGGTGTCCATATTAAAAGTGAAGGCTCTCGCATACAAATAAGTGGTTTAGGTAAAGAAGGGTTAAAAGAACCATTGGAGCCAATATATATTGGAAACTCTGGAACTACAGCCAGGTTATTATTAGGAATACTAGCTGGATTACGATTTTCTACTGTACTCTACGGTGATGCATCCTTAACAAAACGGCCAATGGATCGTGTCGTAAAGCCACTTATGCAAATGGGGGCAAAAGTAGATGGTAGAAACAATGCGAGCAATTTGCCATTAGCAATACGTGGAAAAAAATTAGCAAGTATCTCTTATCAAATGCCAGTTAAAAGTGCTCAAGTAAAATCAGCCGTTTTACTTGCTGGACTTTTTGCGGAGGGACAAACGATTGTAAAAGAAAAGAGTAACACAAGGGACCATACGGAAAAGATGTTGCGAGCATTTGGTGTTCAAGTTCAGTCTATCGATGATAAAATCATACTCACTCCACCAGCAGAACTCCATGCAACAAGCATTCATATACCTGGTGATATTTCTTCTGCAGCCTTTTTTATTGGAGGGGCTTTACTGAAGGAGGATAGCTGCATCACTATTCGAAATGTTGGGCTTAATCCCACACGGACTGGTATATTAGATGTTTTACAGGAGATGGGGGCTACACTTTCGATTGCGCAAAGAGAGAATGGATACGGTGAAGAGATTGGTGATATAACTGTTACTTACAGTGAGTTAAGTGGAACAGTTATTGAAGGGGATATCATACCGCGATTAATTGATGAGCTGCCAATTTTAGCATTAATTGCGACCCAAGCAAACGGGACGACAATTGTACGAAATGCAGAGGAATTAAAGGTAAAGGAAACAAATCGAATTGATGCTGTTGTAGAAGTTTTAACAACATTTGGTGCTAAGATTGAAGCAACAGATGATGGAATGATTATCCATGGTAAAACGAAGTTACATGCGGGATATGTTTCTACATATCATGATCATCGTATTGCAATGATGATTAGCATTGCCTCGTTGATTATGGAAGAATTGCCACAAATGGACGATGATACATGTATTAATATTTCATATCCTAATTTTCATCAGCATCTAAATCAATTAATGTCATAAGAGTGAGGCTGGGACATAAGGGTCTGACTTCCTTGTTTTAGTAATTGAGGAATCTGACACTTTGGTTTTGTCCCAGCCCCATTTACTTATTTTATAAAAAACTATACTATTTATATAAAGAGAGTTCGTTTAAAAGAAAGGGCGTTAATAGATGGATCGTATTTTGAAAGCAACAGAGCTTATGGAACAGAACAAAGTAGAGGAATCACTGGCTGAACTAACCAAGTTTTATCCGATTGCAAATGATGAAGAAAAATACACAATTGCATTATTCTACATGGAATGGGGCTTTTTATTGGAAGCTAGTAAAGTTTTGCAAACATTATTAGAATCCTATCCGGATGAGGCAGAATTTAAAATCTTACTCGCGGAAACTTATACTGAACTAGAAAACGATGAAGCTGCTATTGCAATTTTAGATGAAATTGGGACAGACGATCCCGCTTATTTACAGGCTCTCATTCAATTAGCAGACTTATACGAATCGCAAGGACTATTCGAAGTAGCTGAACAGAAATTGTTATTAGCAAAAAATAAAGCACCAAATGAGGAAGTAATTGACTTAGCTTTAGGTGAATTGTATTTTTCCATTGGTGAATTTAAAAAGGCAGTACTTTATTACGAACAAATCAAGTCAGATCAACTTGCACATGTAGCCATTCATGAACGGTTAGCAGAATCCCTCGCTGCCTGTGGAGAATATGAAAAAGCGTTAGATTATTTCTCACAAATTGATACACCATCTATTGACATATTATATAAACATGGTTTAACCGCTTTTCAGGCGAAAAGATATGATATCGCGATATCATTATGGCATAAAGTTATTGAGCAGGATCCTTATTATCAAACAGTATACCGAGTACTGGCAGAGGCTTATGAAAAGGAAAATAATATTCAAAAAGCATATGAAATGGTTAAAGAAGGTTTGAAGTGGGATGATTTCAACAAAGAGTTGTATTATTACGCGGGTGTATTATCACATAAATTAGGAGAAAACGTTGAGAGTGAATCATTGCTACGTCAAGCAATTGCATTAGAACCAGATTATAAACAAGCTGTGTTACTCCTAATTGATATATTAAAAGAAACAAATGCGGGTGACCAAATTATTGAGCTCATCGTGTCCATACAAGATACAGGAGCAGAGGATCCTATTTATAATTGGGAATTGGCACGTGCCTATCGAGAAGAAGAAAAATATGAACATGCATTAAATGCTTATAACCGTGCATATACTAATTTAAAATATGATAGTGATTTTCTTAAAGAATATGGTTTCTTTTTAAGTGAGGAAGGGAGGATGAACGAAGCATTACCTGTACTTACATTATACTTATCACATGAAGCTGACGATGATGACACACGCGAATTTGTTAACCGTTTAAACGAACAACTGGGTTAAACATAAAACAAAAAGGAAAAGAAGGTGGCAAGGAGGGGACGGTCGATATGCAAGCTCCAATTTCTGTTAAAGATAAAAAAAGCTTCATCGTTTGGTTTTTAAATCATTACCAACTGAAAAAAAGAGAAAGTGTATGGATTCTCAATTACATCGTAAATCATGAAGATATTTTAAAGAACACGCACTTTGTTAGTGATGCAAAGTTTTGTCCAAGGAGTATCGTAATGTCTAGCTACTGTTCTGATCAAATTCCTTTCCGTTTTTACAAAAATCATGTTGTAACAACAGATGCCGAAAAATCTTTTCATGATATACGGATGAATCGCCATAAAGAGTTATATATACAATTAAATTTTAAAAATGCGCACCAAACACCAAATTATGTTTCGGTATTAGAAGATAATCCTTTTATACCTGATGAATATTTTATTACGAAAAAAGATAAAGAAATTGCCCAACAATTGTTGGATAAAGTCCTATATGAATCAAAGCGTGATATGCTGAAGCGTGCAATTGATCAAGCATTAGATCAAAATGACCGACATGCATTTGAGCAATTGACAGTAGAAATGCAACAATTAGAGGTAAACAGAAAAAGTCAACCTTAGATTATGGTTGATTTTTTTTGTTTAAATACGCTAAGATGACATATATGATTATATTTTCATGAAGTTAGTACATAATAAGGAGAGGTTCATAGTGAAATGGACAAACCATCATGATGTTGAAAAGTATCTCGAAGCAAAGGAATACATTGATACAATCATTATGCCATTAAGTCCCTTTGGCCTTGAAGCGGATCAAGCTCCAAGTAAAATTGCTTATCAAAAAGAGGTACTAGCAGTGCTCACAAAAGAATTGGAACAGGAATTGTCAGGACGTACATTACTTATTCCAAGCTATACATATTGGAAGTCATCAAAGCTAGATGAGGAAATAATCCGGATTAATCAATGGCTATCTCACATACAAAAGCAACCGTTTGAACATATCTTTCTAATCACATTTGATGCAACATGGAAAAAAGTTGAAAAAGAATTAAATGGAAATCTATTGTGGTTTCCTCATATTCAAACAGGAGAACTTCATTCCAGTGAGATGCAAAAAATGATTCGTGAGCAAGTATCGCAGATTAGTGAACTTATTCGCTCGTATTGGTGAAAAGTATCAAAATATATCAAGTTCTAACAATTATATGTTTTTGTTTGACCGAGCCAATAGTTTACGCTATCATGGTTATGTCCTAGTAATATGAATAAAATTAATTGTCCGTGATAAAAAAAAGAGGGGGGGAAAATCATGAGTGACGAAAAGCAACAAGTAACCCGTCGACAATTTTTAAACTACACATTAACTGGTGTTGGTGGCTTTATGGCCGCTGGTTTACTTATTTCGCCTTTGCGTATGGCGATTGACCCTGTATTACAACCAGCTTCTAGTGGAGAATTAGCAAACGTAGGATTGGATGTAAACGATATCACTACAGAACCACAAAGAGTTGATTGGAAGATTGATCAAGTAGATGCATGGTATGAATCAAAAGTTAGTAAGTCTGCTTGGGTATTTAAAGATGATAATAATGAAATTGTAGCACTTTCCCCAGTTTGTACACATTTAGGCTGTATGGTCTCATGGGAAGGTAATGAAAAATACCCAAATGAATTCTTTTGCCCATGTCATGATGGGCGGTACTATAAAGATGGTACAAATATTAAAGGAACTCCACCGACTGAGCCTTTACATGTGTATGAACATAAAGTTGAAAATGGAGTCCTGTATCTCGGAAAAGCATATCCTAGGAAGGGGGCGTAATCATTTATGTTACAAAAAATGTACGACTGGATTGATGAACGCGTAGATATTACGCCGATTTGGCGGGATATAGCGGATCATGAAGTTCCTGAGCATGTTAACCCAGCCCATCATTTTTCAGCATTTGTTTATTGTTTCGGGGGATTAACATTTTTCGTAGTCGTTATTCAGATTTTATCAGGAATGTTTTTAACAATGTATTATGTTCCTGATATAGAAAATGCCTGGAAATCTGTTTATTACTTACAAACACAAGTAGCCCATGGACAAATTGTAAGAGGAATGCACCATTGGGGCGCTAGTGTCGTGATAGTTATGCTATTATTACATACTTTACGTGTGTTTTTCCAGGGAGCATACAAAAAGCCAAGAGAATTAAACTGGATGGTTGGGGTTTTACTATTTTTTGTAATGCTAGGCTTAGGTTTCACGGGATATTTACTTCCGTGGGATAACAAAGCTTACTTTGCAACTGAAGTTGGACTAAATATTGCTGCAGAAGTACCATTAATTGGGGATTATTTAAAAACACTTTTAGCAGGAGATACTGAGATTGTAGGAGCATTAACATTAACAAGGTTCTTTGCTATTCATGTATTCTTCTTGCCAGGTGCATTGTTCGCTTTAATGGCTGTCCACTTTATTTTAATTCGTAGACAAGGTATATCCGGACCACTATAAAAGGAGGGGTAAGCTGTGAAAAGGGGTAAAGGAATGAAGTTTGTTGGAGACTCTCGTGTCTCCGCAGAGCATATATCCAGAATTCCAAAAGATTATTCAGAATATCCCGGTAGAACGGAAGCATTTTGGCCGAACTTTCTTCTCAAAGAGTGGTTAGCAGGTTCCGTATTTTTAGTAGGGTTTCTATGCTTAACGCTAGCACATCCTTCTCCGTTAGAAGGTGTTGCGGACCCAACAACTCCGGGATATATACCTTTACCAGACTGGTATTTCTTATTTCTATATGAATTACTGAAATATACGTTTGCTGGTGGAGATTATGTTATTATGGGTGTTATTGTTTTACCAGGGCTAGCCTTTGGTGCATTATTCCTAGCGCCATTTTTAGATAATGGTCCAGGACGTCGTCCACACCAACGACCTGTTGCTGTAGGGATGATGTTATTAGCGCTTTCTGCTGTTATTTGGCTAACATACGAATCTGCATCACATGTAAATTGGGCAGAACGTGCGGAAGCAAATAAACCAATACCACCAGGTGCCACTGTTGATATTGATGAAAGTGATCCTGGGTATGATGTATACAAACAAAGTTGTATGGCTTGTCACGGTGAAGATTTATCAGGTTCTGCTGCTGCTCCACCACTTATTGGTTCTGGGCATACTGCGGAAGAGCTTGCTGACATCGCTGTTAACGGAATTGGTAGCATGCCGGCAGATCAATTTAAAGGTACCGATGAAGAATTGGAGCAATTAGTTAATTTTATTTTATCTCTTGATGAAGAAGAATAATAATCAAGCACCTTTGCCATGACATTGGTAAGGGTGCTTTTTTACCATTTTACTACAGGAAGGTATCATGAATATGTTAAAACATTATTTGACGGATCGACGATTTTTAATCCTGTTATTTATCATAAATCTGTTCGGAACGATATATGGCTATTATTGGTATCGTTACCAGTTAGCAATAACCCCTTCCATATTTCTTGCCTTTGTCCCTGATAGTCCGACTGCAAGTTTATTTTTCACTATCTTTCTTTTATTTTTTATATTTCGTAAGAATGTGCCATATATTGAAGCATTGGCGATAATGTCCTTATTCAAGTACGGTATTTGGGCTGTTGCAATGAATGGACTTACACTTTATGTGGACGGATATTTGAGTTGGGAAGGGTATATGCTTATTTTCTCTCATGCAGCAATGGCGGTGGAAGGTCTACTTTATGCATCTTATTTTAAAATAAAGTTACGACATTTTGTTGTGGCTTCAATTTGGATTTTACATAATGATATAATTGACTATGTTTTTGGCATGATGCCAATATATTCTTCGTTAACAAGTCGTATGCAAGAAATAGGATATTTTACTTTTTGGTTGAGTATCGTGACAATCATTGTTACATATTGTGTGACGTTACGTAAGAATGCTACATTGACATATAAATAAAAGTGATATTTTAAATTCCCCTCACATACATTAGTTAAAAAGACATGTGAGGGGATCTCTATGATAAACGATATGAAAAGATTAATAAAACCTAACGTAACAGGGGTCATAGGGATATTCTTTTTAATCTTTAGCAATCATCAAACAGTTTTTGCGTCTGCGACTGAGCCTGCAAATTTAAATCGCTCTGAAATGGTACCATTTTACTGGATGGTATTTATAGTAGGTGGTTGTATTGCAGTTACATTATCTTATGTAAGTTGGAGAAAGTATAAAGGAGAGCAAAAAAAAAGAGCAAAAAAAGATAAAACATTTGACTGAACATATGTTTTTGACTAAAATTGACCTTAGAAGGATACAACTAAGATAAGTGGAGGAACAATGATGTTTTATGGAATTAGTGGTAGTTATCTCATCTACTTTATACTATTAATGATTATTCCTTTATGGGCTCAATCAAGGGTAAAGAGTACGTATAGTAAATATTCGAAAATAGCAACATCTTCTATGATGACTGGAGCGGAAGTTGCTAGAAAGATATTAAATGATAATGGGTTATACGACGTGACAATTGAAGAGACGAAAGGTATATTGACCGATCACTATGATCCGAGCAAAAAAGTCGTTAGATTGTCAACAAATAATTTTCATGGTCAATCCATGGCAGCTTCAGCAGTTGCTGCGCATGAAGTTGGACACGCCATTCAAGATGCGGAATCATACGCATTTTTAAGATTTAGAAGTGCACTTGTACCAATTGCTAATTTTGGTTCAAATGCTTCGTTTTTCTTAATCATAGCTGGTTTTATGTTAGATCTAACAGGATTAGCAGTCGCTGGTGTAATCTTTATGTCTGCAGCTGTTCTTTTCCAACTTGTTACATTACCTGTTGAATTTGATGCATCAAATCGTGCAATGGCACAATTAGTTTCTACTGGTATCATTCGTAATAACGAAGAAAGACAAACAAAGAAAGTACTAAATGCTGCTGCACTCACTTATGTTGCTGCTGCATTAGTAGCCGTAGCTGAGCTATTACGCTTTGTTTTAATGATTTTAGCAAGTAATAGAGATTAAAGTTCAATATTAAATGAAAAAAGGAAGTTAGGTAGGCCTATTTTGAAATGGCTTCGTCTAACTTCCTTTCTTTCTGCTCTAAATTCTTTTTAAATATGTAAATCAAAGCTTTTACAACCGATTTTATATAGGGGGCAAATGTTTTTAGTTAATCTCGGATTGGCTTTTTATTCTCATCTAGCGTAAATCCTTCGCCTAATACATCATGAACAGCACTCATAGACACAAAGGCATGGGGATCGATTGCTTCAATAATCTGTTTTAAGCGTACGACTTCATTTCTGCCGATAACACAATATAATACATCTCTATCTTCTTTCGTATAGCTTCCACGACCATTTAAAATGGTAATACCTCGATTCATCACATGATGTATTTTACTAGCTATCTCATCACTCTTATTGGAGATAATAATGGCTCCCCGTGCAGAGTATGCACCCTCTTGGATAAAATCAATAACACGTGCACCAACAAATACTGCAATTAGAGTATACATACCTTGAACCAAATTTAAGGATGTGAAAATAGAAGTTGTTATGACAATAAAATCAAAGAGAAACATTGTTTTTCCCATAGACCAACCAACATATTTATGTACGAGGCGCGCAATGATGTCAACTCCACCAGTTGTCCCACCAAAACGAAAAATGATACCTAATCCAACCCCGATAAAAACACCCGCGAAAAGTGCAACAAGCACCATATCATTTTCTAAATGAATGTGATAGGAATATACTTGGAAAACCTTTAAAAAGATTGAAACTGCAATGGTACCAATAACTGTATAAAAAAATGTCTTTCTTCCCAGAAACTTCCAACCAATAAAAAACACAGGAATATTTAATAAAATATTAGTTACAGCAGGGTCCCACTGAAACAAATAATACAAGATTAACGTTATACCTGTAAATCCACCTTCACCAAGGTTATTTTGCATGTTAAAATGGACAAGACCGAAAGAAAAAATAGCTGCACCTATAAGGATAAAAAATATGTTTCTTAACTTTAGACCAAAAACCATTTGAATTCTCCTTATATCGTAATACGCTCTTTGTAGGGCTTTTACTATTATAATAAAGTTAAGTACTAAGAACAATGAATAGCTAAAAAATTTGTCAAATCTTGTTCGTTTAGCTAACATAAAGAAGAATAATGAGGTGAGAAATAATGAATTGCTATACTACAAATGACATTCAAAAACGTGTAGATCAATATATTTCACAATTTAAAGAAGGATATTTTTCTCCATTAAGTATGATGGCACGGATGACAGAGGAAGTTGGTGAGTTGGCCCGTGAGGTTAATCATTATTATGGGGAAAAACCAAAGAAATTATCAGAAGAACAGAATACAGTTGAAAACGAATTAGGTGACATCATGTTTGTGATGGCTTGTTTTGCTAATTCCTTGAATATCGACTTATCTGAAGCATTTGAAAGCTCTATGCGTAAATTTGAAACACGTGATAAAGACCGCTGGACCCGAAAATAGGAGGTATCTTGATATGACAATAAAAGTAATTTTAGCTGGACCTAGAGGTAAAATGGGATCAGAGGCATTAAGCATGATATCCCAAGATAAAGAACTAGAATTAGTAGCTTGTATCGATAGAAGACTGAAACAAAATTATGATTTTAATGTACCAGTTTATACGGATGCAAAGGAATGTTTTCAACATGTTAAAGCAGATGTTTTAATTGATTTAACAGTTCCAGATGTTGGATATCATCATACAAAAGAGGCATTACTCCATCAAATCCGACCGGTAGTAGGCACCTCTGGTTTTACCAAGGAACAAGTAGAGGAATTATCACAGCTTGCTGAACAACAAAAAACTGGTTGCATTATTGCACCGAATTTTGCAATTGGTGCAGTATTAATGATGGAATTTGCACAAATTGCTGCGAAATATTTCCCGGATGTTGAAATAATTGAAAAGCATCATGATCAAAAGTTGGATGCACCTTCAGGTACAGCAATAAAAACGTTTCAGATGATTCAAGAAACTAGAAGAAACAAACACCAAGGTCATAAAGAAGAAACAGAACTAATTCCAGGAGCACGTGGTGCAGAAGTAGATGGTATAAGAGTACATAGTGTAAGATTACCTGGTCTTGTTGCACACCACGAAATCATATTTGGTGGTCCAGGACAAACATTGACAGTACAACATGATTCATATAATCGTGATTCATTTATGTCGGGAATTAAATTTTCTATATTAAAAGTATTAGAGTTACAACAGCTCGTATATGGGTTAGAACATATTATAAAATAACTATTAGATATTACATTCTCTCGTTAGTAAGTTGACTTTTAATGAACAATGTCAGCGTGTGCAAAATTTTGGGCATGTTGTTTCTACAAGAGCTGGCAAGAAGGTATTTTTCATTGTGTCAAAAGCTTAATTTTTTACTTTAAAAAAAGAGGGGTTTATCATGAATATAGCGTTAATTGCACACGATAAGAAAAAACAAGATATGATTGTATTTACAAGCGCTTATCAACATATTCTCCATCATCATCACTTATATGCAACTGGTACAACTGGAAAATTAATTTCTGAAGCAACAGGTTTACCCGTTCATCGATTTCAGTCTGGTCCATATGGTGGAGACCAACAAATTGGTGCACTAGTTGCGACAAAGGAAATTGATATGATCATCTTCTTTCGTGATCCACTGACGGCGCAACCCCATGAACCAGATGTTAGTGCTTTGATGCGGCTTTCTGATGTACATCAAATTCCATTAGCGACCAATATGGCATCTGGTGAAATAATGATGCACGGGTTGGCACGTGGTGATTTTGAATGGAGAAATATAGTAAAAGGGAAGAAGGATTAACGAGTATGACAAAAATTGGCATCACCTGTTATCCAACTGTAGGTGGTTCAGGAGTAATTGCGACGGAATTAGGGATGAGATTAGCACAACTTGGTAACGAGATTCACTTCATTACATCAAGCTTACCTTTTCGTTTAGAACAAGTAAATCCAGCTATTTATTTTCATGAAGTGGAGCTAAGTCATTATCCCGTTTTCCAATATCCGCCGTACGATTTAATGTTAGCATCTAAAATGGCCGAAGTTATTGACCGTGAGAAGTTGGATATCCTTCACGTTCATTATGCAATGCCACATGCTATATGTGCCATATTAGCAAGAGAAATTGCACAGCGTGATGTTAAAATTGTAACAACATTGCATGGTACTGATATTACCGTACTTGGCATTGATCGTACATTTAATAAAATGATACGATATGCAATTGATCAGTCAGATGCCGTAACGGCCGTTTCACACGATCTTGTGAATCAAACGAAAGAAACAACAGGCACCGATAAAAATATTCGAGTGATATATAATTTTGTCAATGAATATGAGTACAAAAGAAAAAATATGACATCGATTAAAACACAATACGGTATTCAACCAGAACAAAAAGTGATTATTCATGTCTCCAATTTCAGAAAAGTAAAGCGTATGGAGGACGTGATACAAACTTTTGCACTTATCGAGAAAACGATTGATAGTAAATTATTACTCGTTGGAGATGGACCCGAGTTTTCGACCGCTGTTCAAGTAGTAGAGTCTTACAATCTACAAGATAAAGTTTTATTCTTAGGAAAACAAAAGAACATTAATGACCTATTATCTATTTCCGATTTAAAATTACTTCTGTCAGAAAAGGAAAGTTTTGGACTCGTATTACTAGAGGCAATGGCATGTGCGGTTCCATGTATAGGTACGAATGTAGGCGGGATTCCAGAAGTGATTCATCATAATGAAACTGGTTTTGTAGTTGAATTAGGAGATGTGCAGCAAGCAGCCAAATATGCCATTGAACTATTAGAAGACGACCAATTACATGAAACATTCGCTACTGCTGCGATGAATAGGTTACATAACATGTTTTACTCTGATAATATTGTACAACAATATGTAGATTTATATCATGAATTGTTAAATGAATAAGGAATTGTGATAACATGAAAATGGATGAGTCATTTCATCGTGCATTTGAAGTTTTACAAATAATTGAAGAACACGGCTTTTCTGCTTATTTAGTAGGCGGTTGTGTTCGTGATTATGTGTTGCAACGAGATGTTGGTGATATTGATATTGCTACTTCTGCTACACCTAAGCAAATACAAACAATTTTCGAGAAAGTCATACCTGTCGGAATTGAACATGGGACCGTCATTGTAAGGCACCGACAAAATTCCTATGAAGTAACAACTTTTCGTATAGATGGGGACTATTCAGATCAACGTCATCCTGACTCTGTGCGATTTATTGATAAAATTGATTTAGATTTGGCTAGAAGAGATTTTACTATCAATGCACTAGCAATGGATAGAGAGAAAAATATTATTGACTTATTTTCTGGAAAAGAAGATTTGAAAAAGAAAACGATTCGAACGGTTGGAGATAGCCTAAGTAGATTCAATGAAGACGCATTAAGAATGATAAGAGCATTGCGCTTTTCAAGTCAACTAGGGTTTACAATTGAAGTAAATACATTACAGGCTATACAACAACTAAAAGCCGAAATAGAACAAGTTGCAATTGAACGCATATTACATGAAATGACCAAGTTTTTTGCAGGGAAACACATCTGTATAGGCTTAAGGTATTTATATGCAACTCAGATTTACCAGTTTCTACCTGTTTTTAAGGACAATTTAACATTGATTAAAAAAATACCTGAAAATATTTTACCACTTTCATCTTTTAGTGAGGTAATAGCGTTACTCCATCTTGTTCATCCAAACATTTCGATTCTAGAATGGGTAAAAAAATGGAAGTGTGCCAATGTCATTAAAAAAGAAGCAACACATTTGGTAGATAACGTATTATATTATAGAGCACATGATCTTGATCCGTGGCTTGTTTATCAAGTGAAACAAGATTATCATAAGCAATTCTTTAGGTTAGTAAAAATATTGTTCGGAGAGATTGATCAAACTACTTTTCTTTCTCTCTATCATGATTTAGCGATCCATTCAAGAAAAGAATTACAGTTAAATGGCAATGACTTACTTGATATGTTTCCTCAATCTAAACCAGGACCATGGGTACAAGAAATATTAAATACGGTAGAAAAATTAGTTGTTCTTCGTCAAATAAAAAATGATAAAACGATGATAAAGGAATGGATCTTATGCAATCCACCAGAAATAAATTAATTGAATTACTTGCAGACACTCAAGAAAAGTATATATCTGGTCAGCAGTTATCAGATGAACTTAACGTATCTCGAAATGCAATTTGGAAGCATATGCAAGAATTAAAAAGGGATGGCTATATAATTGAAGGTATACCTAGAAAAGGATATAAAATTATATCTTTTCCAAATAAGTTAAGTGAAAACACAATACAGTGGGGCTTAAATACTAAATGGCTTGGGCAACATATCGTTCATAAAAATTCTACGACATCAACGCAAACAATTGCCCATGAATTAGCAATGGATGGAGCAAAGCATGGTACAATTGTTGTAGCTGACGAGCAGACGGCTGGAAAAGGTAGAATGAATCGAGCCTGGCATTCTTCAAAGGGGAAGGGGATATGGCTTAGTCTTATTTTAAGGCCAGCCATTCTACCACATAAAGCACCACAATTAACATTATTGACTGCAACTGTATTAGCACACGTTATCAGTGAACTTGGTTTACAACCATACATAAAATGGCCAAATGATATTATTATTAATAATAAAAAAGCTGCAGGTATTTTAACAGAGATGAAAGCCGAGCAAGACCAGATACAATATGTCGTAATCGGAATCGGAATCAATGTAAACCAGACCATTACTGATTTACCGGTAGAAATACAAAACATTGCAACCTCTTTAAAAATAGAACTCCAAGAATCATTAATTATTAGTGAACTCATTCAAAAATTACTAAGTCAATTTGAAAAAAAATATGAACAGTTTATTCAGTTTGGTTTTCAAACTATAAAAGAAATCTGGGAAGGTTATGGATTTAAGATCGGGGAAATGATTACAATTAAAACAATGCATGAAAAATGGACAGGTCAATTTTGTGGAATTGCTGAAGATGGCGCTCTACTCGTAACAAATAAGTTAGGAGAAAAGACCAAGTTATATTCAGCTGAAATAGATTGGTTTAAAAAGGGGGAAAATGGAATTGTTAACGACTAGCAAAATAAAAAGTATGAAAACTGAAAATGATAAAATTACGATGCTTACCGCATATGATTACCCATCTGCGAAATTAGCTGAAGAATCAAACGTGGATATGATATTGGTTGGGGACTCATTAGGAATGGTTGTCCTTGGATATGATTCTACTATACAAGTAACGGTTGATGATATGATTCATCACGGAAAGGCAGTAAAACGAGGGGCTCCAGACACTTTCATCGTTTTAGATATGCCTTTTATGTCCTACCACATTTCATTGGAAGCTTCATTAGAAAATGCAAGAAGGCTTTTTCAAGAAACAAATGTACAAGCCTTAAAAGTAGAAGGTGCATCGAGAGAAGTTGTAACTTTAGTAGAAAAGTTAACAAGCGCAGGTATTCCGGTAGTTGGACATATCGGTCTTACTCCACAAACCGTAAATGTACTTGGCGGATATAAGGTACAAGGAAAAGATCAAGCAACTGGTAAGAAACTTCTTCAAGAAGCAAAGCAACTCGAAAAATCTGGTGCGATTGGAATTGTGCTAGAATGTGTACCAAAAGAATTAGCGGAAATGATAACAGCTGAGATTGAAATTCCTACGATCGGAATTGGGGCAGGTATTCATTGTGATGGTCAAGTTCTCGTTTACCATGATCTTTTAATATACGGCGTGGATCGTTTGCCTAAATTTGTAAAGGCATATGGCAATTTTAATGAACATGGCACAAAAGCTATAAAAAATTACGTGAAAGATGTTAAAAAACTTGCTTTTCCAACCGATGACCATTCGTTTCTTATTAAAAACGAAGAGTTTCTACCACATAAAGAGTAGGTGATTGATCATGAAAGTGATTCGTTCTATTTCTGAATTACAACAATTAACCAAAACGACGCAAAAAAAAATAGGTTTTGTTCCAACGATGGGATTTTTACATAAAGGACATATGACATTAATGGAAAGAGCGAAACAAGAAAATGAACTTGTCATTGTGAGTATATTTGTAAATCCATTACAATTTGGACCAACGGAAGATTACGAGACTTATCCGAGGAATGAAGTAAAAGATGTAGAGCTTGCGAAAGAAATTGGAGTAGACATTGTATTTATACCTCAAGTTCAGGATATGTACCCGAATAAGATGAAAATAAAATTAAGTATTAACGAGCGCATTGACCAATTATGCGGCAAAAGTCGCCCAGGTCATTTTGATGGCGTATTAACTGTTCTTGCTAAGCTCTTTCATATTGTCAATCCTACGAAAGTATATTTTGGCTTAAAAGATGCCCAACAAGTTGCCGTTGTTGATGCTTTAATTCAAGATTTAAATTTTCCAATTGAACTTGTTGGTGTTCCTACCGTTCGGGAAGAGTCAGGATTGGCAATTAGTAGCCGTAATGTTCATTTATCACCGCAGGAAAAAAAAGAAGCAACAGAACTGTATAAAGCATTAAATTATGGTAGGAAGTTAGTAGTTGACGGAGAAACAAATCCTGTTATGATAGAAAAAGAGGTAAAAAACTATTTGAAGAACAACACCTCATCAAAAATAGATTATATAGATATATTATCATATCCAGACTTAAAAAAAGTTGATCAGATTAATCAACGCGTTATTCTCGCTGGTGCTTTATATTTTGAAAAGGCACGAATTATAGATAATCTAATTTTCAATGAACAAGGAAATTTGGAAAACAAATTTTCATAAGGGGATAGATAGATGTTTCGAACGATGATGAAAGCAAAGATTCATCAAGCAATTGTGACTGAAGCAAATTTAAATTATGTCGGTAGTATTACGATTGATGAAGCAATATTGGAACAAGTTGATATTTTACCTCATGAAAAGGTACAAATAGTAAATAATAATAATGGTGCTAGATTTGAAACGTATGTAATCGCCGGCCAAAAAGGTTCTGGTGTTATTTGTCTAAATGGAGCTGCAGCAAGATTAGTACAACCAGGTGATGAAGTGATTATCATTGCTTATGCACTTATCTCTGCAGAAGAATTAGCATCATTTAAACCGAAAGTTGCCATTATGTCGCAACAAAATACAATTACACAACTTATTGAACAAGAGCCACCGTTAACCAAAACAAAACATTTATCATAAGTATTCATACGATACCTATGTTATAAAAGTGATAATTATAAACGTTTATCAGGGAAATAACTGCCACGAAAAGTCACATATTACATTGGAATTAGCATGCTACATCTGTGGGCTAGGTCTATACAACCCACTTCCGGTGGGCGAACTATCTGCATGAGAAGAATAGAGTTATTTAAAATTCTTCACAAGATGGAGTTTCACTTTATGATGACAAAGACTCTTATCAACTGATAAGAGTCTTCTTTTTGAAGCAGGAAAGAAAGGTGGAGAGGCTGATGGATAAATATGTTGTAATAGACTTAGAAACGACGGGGCATTCACCAAAGAATAATGATAAAATCATCGAAGTCGGGATTGTTGTGATTGAAAATGACGAGATAGTGGATACATATTCAACTTTTTTAAATCCGAAGCAAACAATTCCACCATTTATTGTTAATCTAACTGGTATTTCTAATGATGATGTGGCAGATGCGCCAACTTTTGAAGAAAAGGCATATGAAATTGCGCATTATTTTGAGGATTGTTATATCATCGCACATAATATTTCGTTTGATCTTGGTTTTCTAAATGCAGAACTAGCAAATTTTAATATTCCTCAACTAAAAAATCCCGTCTTGGACACGGTTGAATTAGCACGAATTTTATTTCCAACTTCGGCAGGATTTAAGCTCGAAAAGCTTGCAGAGTTTCTAGATATTGAGCATGAAGATCCACATCGTGCTTTATCTGATGCATATGTCACTGCAAAGTTATTTCTAAAAATAAAGGAAAAGCTTCATACACTTCCAATTGAAACGATTGACCATTTACTTCAATTGGAACCAAAGCTTCATTCAGATCTTTTTGCTCTTTTGTATGCACAGAAAAAGGCCTTACAGTATACAGAAGACATCTATACACATATTGAAACTTATCGGGGAATTGCCTATAAAAAACCTGTCCAAGATAATCCAAATCCAGGTGGGTATGATTGTTCATATGGAGACTTTTTAGATGAACTGTATGAATCAAACGGTGTAATGGAAACTAAGTTAAAACATTATGAAAAAAGACAAGGTCAGCGACAAATGTCCGAGTATATTCAAGAGGGTTTTGATGCAAAAAAACATGTATTAATTGAAGCTGAAACAGGAACCGGTAAGTCCATTGCTTATTTAATTCCAGCAATTTACGAAGCTGTTAGAAACGACGAGAGAATTGTAATAAGTACGCATACGACACAATTACAAAGTCAATTACTAGAAGAAGAAATACCCTTAATTCGTTCACTTATACCTTTTCATTTTTCAGCAACACTATTGAAAGGGAAGCAGCATTACATTAGTTTTGAAAAATTGGAACGGGAATTAGAACAAATAGAAGACGACAATTATGATATTGTTCTAACAAAAGCAATGATTCTTGTTTGGTTATTAGAGACTGAAACTGGCGATATAGATGAGGTGCATTTACCATCTAGGGGTACGTTATTTTACCAAAAATTATCAGCTGAATCAGAAGGTACATTTGATCCAACGTCTCCTTGGTTTTCCAGGTCATATTATCAAAGAGCCCGAAAACGAGCACAACAAGCGCATCTAGTTATAACAAATCATGCATTATTATGTACAGATATGGTAAATAACTTTCAATTTTTGCCGAAATATAATAAGGCAATTATTGACGAAGCACATCATCTTGAAGATACGGCTGCACATCATTATGGATTAAAGCTTGACTATATGCATATAGCATTTACATTTAATCAATTAGGGCATACGATGGACAGTAAATGGTTTGCAAAAGTTAATACGGGGGAAAACTTCAATTTTCAAGATTTGCAAGATGAATGGGATAAAATATATCAAGATGCAAAATTTGAACTAGATATATTATTTCGTACCATTTACCGCTATGTTACAGACCAGCAGAGAGCAAAAAAATCATTAAGTGATGTTGGCCGTATCCAATATCATGTTCAGGATAATGAAAAAACTGAAACTTGGTTACAAATAAAGGAAATGGCAGCCCGACTTACTCGGTATATTCGTGATTTAATTCACTTGTTATCATTAATTCAATATAAAAGTACAGATTCTGCAATCAAAGAAAATACTGAAACAAGTATGAAGCAGTTACAATTGTATTTGGATGAACTTGAATTTTTATTTCTCACAGAAGATTCATCGACAATAAAATGGATTGAAATTGACTCCTATGGTGCAAAAAATGCTGTTTATACTTATAGTGAACCAAAAGAAATATCACATATATTGTCAGAACATCTATTTGCAAAAAAACAGAGTATCGTCTTAACAAGTGCCACGCTAACGATGCAAGGTTCTTTTCACTTTATAGAAAATAGACTCGGATTGCCAAAGGAAAATACACAAAGTTATCGCATTTCTTCACCATTTTCTTATAAGGATCAAGTACAAGTACTTATTCCAAGTGATTTTCCAAATATTAAAAATGATACAGATGAATTTATTTATTCCACAACGGAAGCCATTCTATCACTAGCGGAAATTACAAATGGTCGTATGCTTGTTCTATTTACTTCATATGACATGTTAAGAAAATGTTTTTATTTAATGAAGGAAATAATGGATCAAGAAGAGTATATGGTGATTGCCCAAGGAATTTCTAGTGGGAGTAGATCGCGCTTAAAAAAGAATTTCCAAAAGTTTGAGAAGGCTATTTTACTCGGAACAAGTTCTTTTTGGGAAGGTGTTGATATTCCAGGTGAAGATTTATCGTGCTTAATGATTGTACGATTGCCTTTTCAAGCTCCCAATCATCCTGTATATGCAGCCAAAGCAGAACATTTGAAGTCTCAAGGGAAAAATGCTTTTATGGATTTAGCATTACCACATGCAGTTATTCGTTTTAAACAGGGATTTGGCCGTCTTATTCGCTCGAAAAAGGACCGAGGTATCGTTTTTATATGTGATTCACGCATTGTAGATAGTCGATACGGTCAATATTTTATTAATTCCATACCAGAGGTACCGATATATCATCTTTCAACTACAAAACTAATGGAACACGCAAAAGAGTGGTTTTAATTATGTAAAATCATACTGATGTCGCCATCAGTATGATAAATTGGTATGGGTTGGTGTATTTATATATAGTGTTCACATGATAAGTTTAGTTATAAGTAGTAAATATTGATAAAAAACAGAGTGAGTAAAATGTAGGTGGCTATGATGAAAAATTATTATCAATTTGAAAAGCAAAAATCAAACCGGCTAATATGGCTGCTTTCCATTGTGGCCCTTGTGCTTATAAGTTGTTTGGTTTTTAGTATTTGGTTATATCATTCCATTTTAGTATCGAAAGAAACAGGCTTTTTGGAATCCGAACAAATAGCTAAAAAAGAAGCTAATATAGAAACAGTCGAATCCATTGAACGTTTTCATGGGAATCAACTTTATCATGTTGTAAGCGGAAGTACAAAGGATCATCAAAAGTTAATTGTTTTTATTCCTAAATCTAAAGATGGGAAGAAACAAGCTCTGACAGTTGTTCATCAATCTGATGTGAAATCGAAGGATGTTATTTTGAAAAAATGGATGAGTAGTTGTAATGAGTGTCGTTTTGTTGACATCAAACCTGGCATTGTCAATAAAGAGTCAATATGGGAGATCACATATTATGATCATTCTGGACGATATGTCTTTGAATACTTTACAATGGAAGATGGAACGCTTTATGAACAATTACGTCTGCGACCATCACTTCATAAATAACTTAAAAACTTTGTAAAGGTGGTAATATTTATGGAATTAGCAAATCGAGTGAATAGTTTAACACCTTCTTCCACTTTAGCTATTTCAGCGAAAGCAAAACAATTAAAGCAAGAAGGTCATGATGTAATTGGTTTAGGTGTTGGTGAGCCTGATTTTAATACACCATCATTTATTATAGATGCTGCCAAAGATGCAATGGATAAAGGAATGACGAAATACACACCCACAGGAGGTATTCAAGAGTTAAAACAAGCTATCATACATAAATTTCAGCGTGATAATGGACTAAGTTATACGCAAACAGAGATTATCGTTACATCAGGAGCAAAACACGCATTATATACACTATTTCAAGTCCTTTTAAATGAAGGGGACGAAGTAATTATACCTACACCTTATTGGGTGAGTTATCCTGAACAGGTGAAATTGGCAGAAGGTGTTCCAATTTATATTGATGGTCTAGAGAATCATAATTTTAAAATTTCACCAGAACAATTAGAGGCTGCAATAACACCACGTACAAAAGCTGTAATCATCAATTCACCTAGTAATCCAACAGGTATGATGTATACAGCAGAGGAATTAAGAAAAATTGGCGATATATGTGAAAAGCATGAATTATTTATTGTTTCGGATGAAATATACGAAAAATTAATTTATACAAATGATAAACATATTTCGATTGCCCAACTTTCACCGAAACTAAAAGAGAGAACGATTGTCATTAACGGTGTTTCAAAATCACATGCAATGACAGGTTGGAGAATTGGTTACGCAGCGGGGGCAGAGGTGATTATTAAAGCAATGACAAATCATGCCTCTCATGCAACGTCAAATCCAACTTCAATTGCACAATATGCTGCTTTAGCAGCATATGAAAATGAAACAGATCCAACAATTAAAATGAGAGATGTTTTTTCAAGAAGATTGGATGTCCTTTATAATTTATTAATTGATATACCTGGTATCTCTTGTAAAAAACCAAACGGAGCATTTTATTTGTTTCCAAACGTAATAGAAGCTGCCAAAAAATGTGGCTATGACACAGTTGACGATTGGGTTGCAGCATTATTAATTGAGGAAAAGGTTGCACTCGTTCCAGGATCTGGATTTGGATTTCCTAATAATGTGCGACTATCGTACGCTACTTCAGAAGACGTGCTCGTAGAAGCTGCTCAAAGAATTAAACGATTTGTAGAAAAACACTAATGATTGTTTTAATGGAGGAATGAATGTTGAAAACTACTATTGTAAATGTAAAAGATTATGAAGGAAAAGAAGTAAAAATTGGCGCATGGTTAGCGAATAAGCGGTCAAGTGGTAAAATCGCCTTTCTACAACTACGAGATGGAACTGGCTTTATGCAAGCGGTCGTTGCAAAAAGTGATGTAGATGAGAAAACTTTTGAGTTAGCAAAAAATATGCATCAAGAGTCGTCTATGTATATTACGGGAACAATCGTTGAAGATACCCGTTCACCTTTAGGTTTTGAAATGCATGTTAAAGATATTGAACTAATTCATGAAGCGATTGATTATCCAATTACTCCAAAAGAACACGGTACAGAATTTTTAATGGATCACCGCCACCTATGGTTGCGTTCTAAAAGACAACATGCAGTCATGAAAATTCGTAATGAAATCATTCGTTCGACATATGAGTTTTTCAATGAACATGGTTTTGTTAAAATCGACCCACCTATATTAACAGGTGCATCTGCGGAAGATACAACGGAGTTATTTCATACGGAATACTTTGATGAAGAAGCATATTTATCACAAAGTGGACAACTTTATTTAGAGGCTGCGGCTATGGCATTAGGTAAAGTGTTCTCATTTGGCCCTACCTTCCGTGCGGAAAAGTCAAAAACGAGACGTCATCTTATTGAATTTTGGATGATGGAACCAGAAATGGCCTTCGTGGAACATGAGGAAAGTTTAGAGGTGCAGGAACAATATGTGTCACATATTGTACAGTCTGTGTTAAAAAACTGTCAAACAGAATTAAAAACTTTAAATCGTGATTTGAGTAAATTGGAAAGGGTACAAGCACCATTCCCTCGACTAACATATAAAGAAGCAATTCAATTATTAAAAGATAAGGGCTTTACCGACATCGATTATGGGGATGACTTTGGAGCGCCTCATGAGACTGCAATTGCAGAGGAATATAATATGCCAGTATTTATTATTAACTGGCCTGCACATATAAAAGCATTCTATATGAAGCCACATCCTGAAAATCCTGACTTGGTTTTATGTGCCGATTTAATCGCGCCTGAAGGATATGGTGAAATTATTGGTGGTTCTGAAAGAATTGATGACTTTGAATTAATGGAAGAACGCTATAAACAATATCATTTAACAGGTCCTGCTTATGCCTGGTATTTAGAACTTAGAAAGTACGGTAGTGTACCACACTCCGGCTTTGGCTTGGGACTTGAAAGAACAGTTGCTTGGATTAGTGGAGTAGAACATGTACGTGAAACAATTCCGTTCCCAAGACTATTAAATCGACTATATCCATGATCTACATGATAAATCCCTTGCCACATGCGCAAGGGATTTTATAGTCGCTTATGGAATGAGACATGCTATACTAGTTAAGAGGTGTAAACAATGACAAAGGGGTATAACATACAACAAATATTACTAGATCAGCTTTCGATTTCAACATCACTACTATCATCCTATACGTCTTTAGGACTCGATGAAAAAGAAGTAATGGTTCTTATACAAATTCATCGCTTTGCATATGAGGGAAATTTCTTTCCGACACCATTTGACATTGCGTCATGTATGTCTGTAAGCGAAGATGAGTGTTCTAAAATACTAAGAAAACTTGTACGAAAGCAATTTCTAACAATTGAAAAAGGTGAAAATGCAGAAAATCAGGTAAGTGAAGTATATTCATTAGAAACTCTTTGGAAAAACCTATATGACGAAAAGCTTGAAAAAGTCGAGGAAGAACATTTTGGTACAATATTCGTTTTATTTGAACAAGAGTTCGGACGACCTATTTCTCCTTTCGAAATAGAAATGATAAATGCATGGATTGACGAAGATCAAATCGCACCTTCTTTAATAAAGGCTGGTTTAAGAGAAGCAGTTTTAATGGGGAAGTTAAACTTTAAATACATTGACCGAATATTACGGGATTGGCAAAAAAAAGGTATACAGACGGTTGAACAGGCTAGAGATGCTAGTAGAACAATAAGACAAACAAGACAAACGAATACAAGAGAATATAAAGAAGAAGCGACAGGGGATAAGACCCTTTATTATAATTGGTTAAAAGGGGAGGAATAAATTGTTAAATAAAAAAGAAATCCGTTTCTGCTTAGATGAAATGAAGAAAATGTTTCCAGAAGCGGAATGTGAGCTTATTCATGATAACCCATTTGAACTTGTTATTGCAGTATTACTTTCTGCACAATGCACAGATGTGCTAGTGAATAAGGTAACAAAGGATTTATTTAAAAAATATAAAACTCCTGAAGATTATTTAGCAGTCTCACTCATTGAATTACAAAATGATATTCGTTCCATTGGTTTATATCGGAATAAAGCAAAGAACATTCAAATATTATGCCAGCAATTGCTAGATGATTACAATGGGGAAGTACCATCCTCTAAAGAAGAGCTTGTACAGTTAGCTGGGGTAGGTAGAAAAACAGCAAATGTTGTAGCATCGGTCGCTTTTGGCGAACCGGCTATCGCAGTAGATACACATGTAGAGAGGGTTTCCAAGAGATTGGGAATTTGTAGATGGAAAGATTCTGTTTTAGAAGTAGAAAAAACCTTAATGAAAAAGATACCTAAAGATGAATGGAGTGAAACACATCACCGACTTATATTCTTTGGGAGATACCATTGTAAAGCACGTAATCCTAACTGCCCAGCATGTCCGCTATTGCCTCTATGTCGAGAAGGTAAAAAACGTATGAAAAAAGAATTAGCAAATGAAGCCAATTAAAAAAAGCGCCCTAAGGCGCTTTTTTTTAATCGGAATCTGAGTCTTCACCATCACCGTCAACAGGTTCATCTTCATCTGTATCCTTTGGAATTTGAATGGTGACACTTTTTTGTTCACTTCTAATATTATCTTGCTGATCTGAAATAGATGTGACTACTATTGTATAAGATTGACCCGGCTGCACTCCTTTAATATCTATACCTTGAGATTTGACAGTTTGTGTTTGGCCATTTACGGAAACTTCAAACTTTGCGGGTGGTCCATCATAATTCCATTTCACAATCAACTTTTCTCCATCATATTTTGCATCTAGGTTACTAACAGGTGGTACATTTTTCACTTCTTCTTGTTCATCATCTTCGTCGGGCTCTTCAGTTTCTTCAGATTGAAGTGTTAGTTTAGTCGTGACAGCATCACTACGATTTGAGCTGTCACCCTTATCCACAACAACAACTTGAATGGTGTAGTCGGCACCTGGTTCTACTTCTGAAATATCAAATGTTGTATCTGTTGTTGTAGAGAGTACTTTCATGGAACCGCCATTCACACTAGAACTAATCTCGAATTCAACGTCGGCATCATTTTTATATTGCCAATCCACCTGAATCGAATTTGAGTCTTCATCATATGCAGCTTTCAAACCTTTAACGGGATCCAGTTTATCAAATTTCTCTGATCTCGCTTTAGGCTCAGTACCCTTTACAAATAGCTCTGTCACAATTTGAGAACTAGGTGTATAACTACTAGGTAATGATGCTGGATTCGATCCCTTTTCTACACCAACTCGAACAACAGAACTTGGCATTTTAAAATCAGGAGTTTCGAGATCTTTTGATAACTCGGTCATCGTTAATCTAAATAAATCTTGGGATATGTGTGTGTATCCATCCGGAATACTTTGACGTTTCTTTCCATCCTCATTATATCCACCAGACCAAACCGAAATGGTATAGTTCGTCGTATAACCTACAAACCAAGCATCTTTATTTTCATTTGTCGTTCCTGTTTTACCTGCCATTGGCAAACCTGCGATATTTACATTTTTACCTGTACCCTCATGAATAACAGATTTCAACATGTCTGTCATCATATAAGCCGTATAATCAGACATGGCAGCTTTAGGTTCAGGTTTTAAATCAACGACTTTTCCATCAGGGAATTCTACTTTTGTTACGGCGTAAGGCTCATTGTAAATCCCTTCATTACCAAATGGTCTAAATGCACCAGCCATTTGTAGTGGCGTTACAGCTGTATCAGTTCCTCCAATTGCATCTCCAATTGTTATTTGGTCGTTAGCAAATGTATAACCAATGCCTTTCGCAAACTCTTTCGCTTTATCTAAACCAGTTTCCTCTAAAGTTTTTAATGCCGGGACATTTAATGAATTTGCTAAGGCATAACGTGCTGACATCCAACCTTGATAACGGCGATTCCAGTTTTGAATGGAATGTGTAGTGCCTTTTACTAGGTATGGTTTATCATCATTAATTTGGTGATATGTTGATATTTTATTATATTCAATAGCAGGACCGTAAGATACAATAGGTTTTGCAGTAGAACCCGCTTGAAATTTACCCTGTATAGCATAATTTAGTAATTTTTGACCTTCTTCAGTTTTTCTTCGTCCTCCAATTGCTCGAATTTCACCTGTTTTTGTATCTAATACAACCATTCCAGATTGCATAGAATCATTAGGATATTTAATTGGACTATCCTCACTATTAGATAATAAATGCTCTACATATTCTTGGGCCTTCGGGTCCAATGTTGTATATATCTTGAGCCCATCTGTGTAGATGTCTGCACCATCAATCTTTTCTTTAACCTCATTTTCTACTTGTTGCATAAATGCTTCATAAGGTGTTGCCTGCTCTTGTTTTTCAACTAACAATGACTTAATATCAACTTTCATTGCTTCATCTGCATCTGCTTGTGTAATCTTTCCATGACGCACCATCAAAGTTAAAACAGTTTTCATACGTTTTTTTGTAAGTTCTGGATCATGAAATGGGTTATAGGCAGTAGGCCTTTGTGGTAACCCAGCCAAAATTGCTGCTTCTGGTAACGTTAATTCTTTTAAATCTGTTTTACCAAAATATACTTCCGCTGCTCTTGCAACCCCGTATGCATGACTTCCATAGAAAATTTTATTTAAGTACATTTCTAAAATTTGCTCTTTAGAATATTGGCGTTCCAATTTTAAAGAAAGCCACATTTCTTGGACTTTTAATTTAATCTTCTTTTCAGGTGTTAAAAAGGAACGCTCAACAACTTGTTGTGTAATTGTACTTGCACCTTCAGCACCAAAGCCACGTTTAAAGTTTGCTAAAACGGCGCCACCAATTCTTCTCAAATCTATACCATGATGCTGAAAAAAGCGAGCATCCTCTGTTGATGTAACTGCATCAATTAGATTTTGTGGCAAATCATCATATTCTATTTTAGTTCTTTTTTCATCGTGTGCTAAATCTGCAATTAGATCAACATTTATATCATATACTTGCGAAGAAAAAGGATCGGACAGTTTTTCTGCATCAATGGATGGCGCTGTTGCAATATAATATGTAAAAAGGGCGCCAATTCCGATACCAATTGCTAAAAATAATAAGAGAATGGAAAGCAATATTTTTTTCCATAATGGTTTATTTTTGGTTTTCTTTTTTGTTCTACGAGCCATACGGCTATCGTTATTTGCAGTCATTTTACTTTACCTCCAAGGTTTAAAAATAGAGCTGATCAATAATGGCTAAATAATTCACTCGCGCCTGATATTGAAATGGTATTTGAAATCCATGCTGTTTAATATCTGCATAAGGTACAGATTTTCTACCTCCATTAAACTGATTTTCCCAGTATGTAAATAAGTGTTCTGCTGATAGGAAATAAGTTTCATTTAATTGTGTAAATCGGATAATAATAAAAGAAATACCACCATGCTTTACAATTGCATGCATATGCTTAATCTGGTGTTCATGGATGTTTGCTAGAGGAAAACTTGTTTTATTATTTGTTTCCTTCGCTTCAAAATCAATATATTTATTTCTATAAAGTCCATTGTAATCTGTAGTTGATGCTTGTTTAAAATAAGCCTCTGTAATAACAGCAGCACTTCGCTTTGGATAATTTACATTTACGATTTGTACTGGTGTTGGCTTTTTATGAATAATTGCACGGTCTGTTGCCAAGTAAAACATATTTGTTTCGTTAATATCTGTTTCTAGTGACATACCACGATTTGCAAACGATGTATTGTTTTTTACTGGTGCAGGTACCTTTTTTGTTAATCCATTTGGATAATTCATGTACATCCCCCTAGTGTATTACAGTATCATACCAAAAAAAGCAATTTTTGATAACTATTCTTCCTTAAATGTAACAAGAATGTAGAATATCATGCAAAGATAGGTGATTTCATGACAGATGCAAGTAAAGATACCAACTATATCTATTTTATAACAAATGAGACAAAAAAACATAATTTGGATAACATTTCACGTACAAATGCATATTTTGCGTTCTACCTAAAGCATCCAGAGATAAAATGGGCATTTCTAGCTAGTGTCGTGTCTAGAAATGCTGGTTGGAATATGACGGACTTAGTATTACCAGTCTTTAAACAAACTTTAGGCGAAATAGAGAACAACCAATTATTTCACACATATGAAAAAGCAAATTGGCTCATTTTTTCCGACGCATATCCACAATTACTTATATATCAATTATCTACGGAACAAAACGAGGCTAAGTTCCATTTATTACAATATTTTAATGTGTCTCTTTTCATGATAAGGGAATGGTATTTGTTTTGGAGAAAAAAGGATTTAACCAGAATGGTATATGCTTTAATTATTAACGAGCAGTACGTCATTGATAGGCCAATTATGCAAAATAACTATTATAAAAAACATGTTTTTTTAAAAATACCTTATCTATTACAAAATATACTAAGAATGAATGCTGTTTTGCTACCAACAAAACAGAGGGAATTATATGGGTTTTTTGTTCCTGGCTTCACAAAAGTAGAGAATCGAATAAAACTTGGTAAAAAAATCTTTCACCTATTATTTACACCTTCTATATATTTTCGCGTGAAAGATTTTTGTCTATCTGTTCCCCATACAGGATCACGTCATGATTATGAACAGTTTTCATGTAATCAGTTAAAGTCACAAACAGTAGACCTACGTGCTGCTTTTCCAGTAATAGAACATGAATATAAGCAATATCCCGATTGGTACAATCAAACAAAAAATGTTAGTAAATGGCTCAAACAAATAGAAATTAGGAGGTACCAAGTAATTTCCAAACAATTTTATCGAAAAAGAAAGCTCTTTGAAGTTTATGTAAGACTAAAGCATTTATTGCAAAAAAAATAGAGGATTTGCTACAATGCAAATCCTCTTCATAACATTTATGTGGAAGGACGATTCGGGCCAGATAATTTTTTGTCACCTTTTTGTAAATCTTTAAACGTTTCTTCTTTTCCGTGTTGTTTATTTTTGTTTTTATTTTTTTCAGTCATATCAGGGATGCCTCCTTTGTATAAAAATTGTACAAATGCACTAGTTTTGAAACATTACTTCTAGTTTTGTCGAATGAGCAGGAGTTTATGCATCAAGATAGAATGGTTTACATAAGCAAAAAAATAGGGAGGCTTATCATGGGACAATTATTAAAACAAATTGATAGTTATGCCACAAACGGTATTTCAAAACAGAAAGTGGAAGTGATTTTAAAGTCCTTATATGATCAGGTACAAATGATGGAACAAAAGACCGTACTGGAATTCGAGCATACCATTCATGCTTATTATACTACTCAACAGCAAACCATAGCTTCATTGCACCAACAATATGCAAGTATAAAACGACAAATTCTTTAAAAGCTCGTAATATACGTATCATCTTTATAAAAGAAATGCTAAAATAAGGATATTAGGTATATTATTATAAAGATGTCAGGTGAATAAATGATGGATTTGATACAATTAACAACTTTGTTAAAACGTCATATGAAGGATTTAAAAGCGTACTATGAAAGTCATGAACCACCTAAAAACAGAAGGGACCACGAGTTCTTTTCCTTTGTTAAAACACAAACAGAGCCTATACATATTTTACTGGCGGAATGGGAGGAAAAGGCCCTTCATACATTGAAACAACGACAAGGAATACATGTGTATCCACAACAAATTATTTCTTCGAAGGAAAACATGAGATTATTGATCATGCATAGTTACTATATCGATACTAGGAAAAGAATATATATGGAAATGTATAAGTCTGTACAGTATGTTTTGGATCAACTTTTACATGATTTACAAAGTGGGAGCTAAAGCGCTTTACATTTCCTTTTTCTTTTTTTATAATGATGTTCCACATATAGTTGAGGGGGGAAGACATGTCCAAGGACCAATTAGTGAAAGAAGCAAAAGCAATAAGAGAGAAAGCTTATGTGCCTTATTCGAAATTCCCTGTAGGTGCAGCCATAAAAACGAAGTCTGGGAAATTGTACACTGGCTGTAATATTGAAAATGCAGCTTACCCAGTTTCATGTTGTGCGGAAAGGGTTGCAATTTTTAAAGCACTTTCAGATGGCGAAACGTCCTTTTCTGAGATGGCAGTTGTTGCAGATACAAATCGTCCTGTACCACCATGTGGTTCATGTAGACAAGTTATGAGTGAATTCTTTGATCCAAATATGAAAATTCATTTAACAAATTTACAAGATGATATAAAAACAGTTACAATGGAAGATTTGTTACCATTTTCATTTCATCCAGATGATTTGAATAATGGAGTAGACAAATAAGAAGCTGATTTCTCAGCTTCTTATTTTAATGGTATAATATTTATACATATTGTTTACACGCTATAATAAAATAGAGTAAAGCTTGTATTTCAATTCAAGAGAGGTGTTAAATGTAATGGCAGAAAGTAAAAAACAGTTAAATGCAAAGGATATTCTTGAAAAAGATTTTAAAGTCTCGATGCGAGGATATAATCAAGAAGAAGTTGATAAATTTTTAGATGTAATTATTCAAGATTATGAAGCGTTTCAACAAAAAATTCAAACCTTGACAGAAGAAAATGAACGTTTAAAACAGCAACAAACTGAACAACCTAGGACAAGAAGCGCGACACCGAATCATCAAGTAAATTATGATGTTTTAAAAAGATTATCTAATTTAGAAAAAGCTGTGTTTGGCGCTAAATATGCAAATGCTAACACTGAATCTTAAAAAACATTATTTTCCAATGCTAAACATAAAGATTTATGATATAATAACCTCATAGTCAAATTGAATACTTACGTAATCGCTGCACATTGTGCAGAGGAAAGTCCATGCTCACACAAACTGCGATGTTTGTAGTGTTCGTGCTTGACGAATTCATAAGTCAAGGTAACGTCGTATATACGTTAACGGCAGTAAAAAGTCCTAAGTCTTATGATATGGACGAGTATACTTGAAAGTGCCACAGTGACGAACTAAATTGGAAACAATTTAGGTGGAACGCGGTAAACCCCACGAGTGAGCAACCCAAATAATGGTAGGGGCATCCTTGATTAGGGAATTGAACCGAAAAAGGGACAGGTATTGACAATACTTGTAGATAGATGATTACGACCAAAGTACGAGGCTAACCACCGTTTGCAGTACAATGGAACAGAACATGGCTTACCGAGTATTCAATGGTTTATTGAACGTATATATTATTCATAACCTTACTGTTGTATGTCGCAATGGTAAGGTTATTTGGCTCTACAATAAATAGTGTTGGTGATAAAAATTCACTAACACTATTTTTAGTATTAGTAAAAATAGAAAACAAGTGAGTTTCCCTGTAGAATTAAA